>JAPULD010000117.1 GCA_027295365.1 Planctomycetota bacterium | reverse complement strand
ATGTGTTGTGCACGGAATCACGACATACGCCTTTCGATGGATCGCCAGATCAACGACCGCCTGGCTCGCTGATCAATTCTTGGTTCCACCATCGGTTTGGCCCGCATGTCGGCACAGCTCGATCAACGACTCGACCTGTTCGCCGATCGATGAGAGTTCAGCCTCATTGGAGAGCAACGACGCTTCCAGCAACGCAGCCTGTTCGGTGATGACGGGAAATCCATACCCCGACCCGGCGTCATTAAGTTCGTGCACCAGGGATTGCAGGTCATCCAATTCCCCCGATGCCCAGGCGTCCACCATGGCATCGGCGCGAACTTTCAGTTCTCCAAGAAAGAACGTGATCAGGTCGGCCAGATCGGCATCATCCGTCAACTGGCCGGGCATCGACATGTCATCATCATGCGAATCGTGATACTCATTCATACTTCAATTCATCGGCAGACCGACATGCCGACTTGTCCCCCATGAGTCCACACCTCATTGATCGGACCGATAATACACTGGCCTGAAGCGTGTTGATGACGACGCTCTTCACTGAAGTCGTTGCATCGGATCGAAGCTGGAATCCCGAAACCCCCAACGCCTCAAGACAGGCAAAAAGACGATCCCTGTCGAATCTCCATTCTTGAAGAGATCCAACCGATTCGTCTTTGGAACTGACGTTTCAACTCCAAGGCCATGGTGAAACCTCATGGGTTCCACCATGCATCCAAGCTTCGATCGAACGTTGCCTCGCGCTCTTTACTGCTTGTTCCAGTTCGGGATGCGGCCTGGCGTCCACGGAGCGCCCAATTCCTCCAACCGGTCCTCCATCGGCTTCAATCGATCGTTCACGAACGATCGCAGATCCTCGAGCAACGTGCCGAATTCCTCCGACGCGTACCCGTATTGTTCTCGTTGCGTCCCGGTGGGTGGCGAAGTCAGATACCAGCCGCTCGTGATGGCGGAGATGCGCTGGCTGATCGACGTCGGTCCCGGCTCGAAGAGACGGCCGTATTCACGTTCACCGTTCATCTTTCGGCTGATCGCCGTCAATTCGAGTTCCAGATCGTGAATCTCCTTCAGCATTGACAGTTCCGCAGCGCTGGTTCGACCCAAGGCCGTCCGCATTGCGGTCAGACGGGCCGAGACTTCTCCGATCACGCGGCTCGTGCCGAGTACGGCACGTTGCAGATCGGCGACTTTGCGATTGAACGCCAGCGCCGCCTCCTTGTCCTCCGTGGTGATCGTGCCCAGTTCATACATCTTCGTCCGGAACTCGACCTGGTCGGTCAGTTCGGTGTACTCGCCATCGACCTGCGAGACGATCTGTACGGTGTAGATGCCGGGGGTGGCCATGGGGCCACCTCCCCCGCCGCCGAAGAAGAATCTTCGACCGCCCCCGCCGGTGACGGGTCGGAGCGATGGGTAGCGGAAATCCCAGGTGGTGCGATGCACGCCGGCTTTGATCGAACCCGACAATCGCCTCACGACCTCGCCCTCGCTGTCGCGAATGACCAGGTGCATCGAAGGGGCGAATTCATCGGCCTTGGCCTGAAGATCCTCGACACTCGGGAAGGTCTCCCCCTTGTCCTTGTCTTCGCGCTTCTGACGCTCGGTCTTGATCGAGTCTTTGAGGTGGTAGGTGAAGTTGACGCCATAGGCAGGATTGTCACCCGTGTAATAGGAAGCGCCGAGGGATCCCCGACCGCCCCCGCCCAGTCGGCTGGTCTGAATGTACATCAGGCCTTCCTGAATCGGGAAGATGTGGGCGTCCTTCTTCAAGGTCTCGTTGTCAACCACGCGCAGGGGCGTGTAATCGTCGAGTACGTAGAAACTCCGGCCGAACGTCGCCATCACGACATCGTTCTCCCGGCGTTGCAGGTGCAGGTCCATGACCGCGATGGTGGGCAGGCCGGCGATCTTGTGCCAGTGCGTGCCGCCATCGACGGTGTACGAAGCGCCGAACTCCGTCCCCACAAACAGGAGCTCGGGATTGACATGATCCTGTTGAACCGCGTGCAGATAGTTGCGCTCGGGCAGATCGCCTGCGATGGACGTCCAGTTCCGACCACGATCGACGCTCTTGAGCAGGTAGGGTTTGAAGTCGCCCATCTTGTGGTTTTCGAAGCAAGCGAAAATCGTGTCCGGATCATGTTCCGAAGCCGTGAGGTAACTCACGTACGACAGATCGGGCACACCCGGGAACAGACCGACTTGTCGCCAATTCTCGCCATTATCCTCGGTGATGCTGATCAACCCGTCATCCGAACCGACGTAAATCAGTCCTTCGACGAGTGGTGATTCCGTCATGGAAACGGCGTTGCCGTAAATCGAAGTCGAACGATGCAAGGACACCGCCCCGAACTTCTGGATCTTGTCCATGACCTTCATCGTGTTCCGGTCGAGTCCCCGGTAGAGATCGCCGCTGATCCGTGTCCAGGAATCGCCTCGATCGTCTGATTGATACAGCCTGTGACCCGCAAAGTAGAGTCGCTTGTGATTGTGGGGGCTGATGATCAAAGGTGAATCCCAGTTCCATACCTCAGGTTCATCACCCGGAGCTTCGCGAGGCTTGATGTCGACCTGCTGACCGCTTTCCCGGTCGTACCGCATCAGGCCGCCATGCTGCCATTCGCTGTAGACGATGTTGGGATTCTCCGGATCGACCCGGGGTTGGAAACCATCGCCCCCTACGGTGATGAACCACTCCTCATTGGGAATGCCGGCCGGGTTGATCGTCTGGGCGGGGCCACCTTGCGTGTTGTTGTCCTGAGTGCCGCCATACACGTAATAGAAAGGCATGGAATTATCCACGCAGGCCTTGTAGTACTGCGTGATCGGAAGGTTGGGCTTGAACTCCCACGCTTCACCGCGATCCCAGGTCTCGTAGATGCCTCCATCGCAACCGACGAGCAGGTGATCCGTGTCGTCCGGATCGATCCACATCGCGTGGTTGTCCACGTGTTTGCCCCGTCGAGGGACGTTGCCGAACGTGCGTCCGCCATCCTCGGTGATGTTGATCAAGGTGCTCAGCGAGTAGACGCGGTCCACGTTGTAGGGGTCGCACACGAGTTCGTTGTAATATTGGGGGCTGCCACTCATGTAATCCGAACGTTTCTTCCACGTCTCGCCTCGATCGGTCGAGCGGAAGAATCCACCCTGGTCGTCGGCGGCTTCGATGATCGCATAGACGACGTCGGGATTGGCGGGCGAGATATCCATGCCGATCCGGCCCTTGTCGGCGCCGGGCAATCCGCGCGTGATCTTGCGCCAGTTCTCGCCACCGTCGGTGGATTTGTAGATGGCCGATTCGGGGCCACCATTGACGAGGGTCCAGACATGGCGTTGTCGCTGGTAGGCCGAGGCGTACATGACATCGGGATTTCGGGGATCCATGTGGACTTCGTTGACGCCCGTGTGTTCGCTGATGTGCAACACGCGTCGCCAACTCGCGCCGCCATCGGTCGTCTTGTACAGCCCACGATCACCGCCCGATCGCCAGAGCGGCCCCTGGGCCGCGACGAACACGACGTTGCTGTCGCGAGGATCAACGGTGATCATGCCGATGTGCTCGGATTCCTTGAGGCCAAGATTCTTCCATGAATTGCCGCCATCGATGGACTTGTAGACGCCATCGCCAAATGAAACGCTGCGCTGGGAATTGTTCTCGCCCGAACCCACCCACAACACATTCGTGTTGTTGGGGTCCATGGTGATGCACCCAATGGAATACGAGCCGTAGTTCTCGAAGATCGGCTTGTAGGTCACGCCCCCGTTGGTGGTCTTCCACACGCTGCCCGAGGAGACGGCGACGTAATACTCCGAAGGCTTGTCCGGATTCACCGCGAAGTCGCCGATGCGACCAGACATGAGGGCGGGCCCGATCGACCGTGCCTTCAGACCCGAGAATTCGCTGCCCTTGAGCGTGACTGGTTTCTTCTCGTCCTGCCCTTCATCCTGGACAAAAGCATTCGATCGCTCGGGAGTTATCAGGACCAGAGACAGAACCGTGAGCGGCAGGTACAGACGATATGACATTGGAAATTCCTTTACTTCGATCCTCGTTTGCCCACGAAAGCAAGACTGTCGATCAATCTCATCGGACCGATAAACAGTGAACTTTGAATGTAACGCCATGCCATTGCCGGGTCACCCGGATTCCAGCCCTGGATATAGAGTTTCTGGTCGGATTCATTCGAAGTGAGGTGAAGTCTGAGAAGATGGGTAAAGTTCGGATCGATGAATTGATTTTCATCGATGTTTCCGACATATTCTTGTCCTCAGTATTCAAGTCCGGCTACCAGTTCGCTCCTCGCCTGATTCTCTTCAAAGAGTCGGGGCTGGTGCATTCCCAAGTTCCGGATACAGCGTGGCCAACCCTTCGGGCGAAGCTTCGCACACCCCACGTTCGGTGATCAATCCCGTCACCAGTCGGCGGGGCGTCACGTCGAAGGCGTCGTTTCTCACCGGGCTGCCTTCGGGGATCAACTGCACGGATTGAATTGACCCGTCCGCCGCGCGTCCCGTGATGTGCGAGACTTCCATCGCATCGCGTTGTTCGATCGGGATGTCGCGCACGCCATCCTGTATCGTCCAGTCGATGGTCGGACCCGGGAGACCGACGTAGAACGGCACGTCGTTGTCCCGGGCCGCCAACGCCTTGAGGTAGGTGCCGATCTTGTTGCAGACATCCCCCGCGCAGGTCGTGCGATCGGTTCCGGTGATGACGCAATCGACCATGTCGTGCTGCATGAGGTGCCCCCCCACGTTGTCGGCGATCACGGTGTGCGCCACCCCATGCTGACCCAGTTCCCACGCCGTGAGGCTCGCCCCCTGGTTCCGGGGCCTCGTCTCATCAACCCAGACATGCACCGGGATCCCCTCGTTGTGGGCGGCGTAGATGGGCGAAAGTGCCGTGCCCCAATCGACTGTGGCGAGCCAACCCGCGTTGCAATGGGTCAAGATGTTCAAGCACTCAGGCTGACGACGGCGTTCATTCAAATCCTTGAGCAAGCCAAGGCCATGCTTGCCGATCGATTCGTTGATGGCCACATCCTCGTCGGCGATGGCGGAGGCCAAGGCGTACGCCTTCTCAACACGTTGCGAGGATTCGATCCCGGATAACTCGTCGCGCATCTTTTGCAAAGCCCACTGAAGGTTGACCGCCGTCGGTCGCGTCGCAAGCAATGCCGAATAAGTTCGCTCGATTCCCTCGTCGCTGGCATCCTCGCACATACCAAGGCAGAATCCATACGCCGCGGTCGCCCCGATCAGCGGAGCCCCCCTCACGACCATGGTCTTGATCGCCCGGATGGCATCCTCCAGCGTGGTCAGCTTCAAAATGACGAATTCATGGGGGAGCTTCGTCTGATCGATGACCTCGACGGATGAGCCATCTGATCCCAGCCAGATCGTTCGATAGTGTTTTCCATCCACGTTCATTGACAAGAGCATACTCATGTCCGCGCCAGCACACCAAATGCCGCTTGAAGGCGGTAGACTGCCCCGGATCATGAAGAATCGTTGGAACGAACAGGATCTGGAAACCCTGGCGGGGGAATTCGCCCCTCAGCCCCGGGTCGTCAATCGCGACGTCGTCGAACTGGTGTACGCCTCACGACTGTTGGGCCAGAACCCAAAGCTGGTCCTGCATGGAGGAGGCAACACATCGGTCAAGACGAAGATGCTCGATGTCACGGGGCAGGAAATCGACGTCGTGTGCGTCAAGGGCAGTGGATGGGATCTGGGCGATATTGAACCTCAGGGTTTGCCGGCGTTGAGGCTTGAGGCTCTTTGTGCTGTGGCTCAGGTCGATACCCTGAGCGATGAAGACATGGTCAACGCCTTGCGTTGCAACCTGCTCAACAATGCCGCCCCGACGCCCTCCGTCGAGACGCTGCTGCATGCGACGCTTCCCTACAAATTCGTCCTGCATACCCACGCCAACGCGGTGGTGTCGCTCACCGATCAGCCTGATGGCGAACAACTCAGCCGCGAACTCTATGGCGATCTCGTCACGCACATTCCTTATGTGATGCCGGGCTTCGTGCTGGCCAAGGCGGTCTTGAACGCCAAGTGTGGCCCTCGGCATCAGGGCATGATCCTGATCAATCATGGCGTGTTCTCGTTTGGCGAAACCGCCAGACAAGCGTACGACATCATGATCGACCTCGTGACCCGGGCCGAGGAGCGACTGGCTGAGAATCGCAAATCTGTCGAGTCCATCCGTTTCCCCATCGAAAACATAGCCGGCCCCGAACTCATCAGCCCCATCCTGAGGGGAGCCACGGCGCTTCACGACGATGCCACCCCGGCCCCGGCCCGGCCATTCATCGTGATGCATCGAACCAACGATCGGATCCGGGACTACCTTGCCCGACCCGATCTGGATCGCATCAGCCAGATCGGCGTCGCCACACCCGACCACGTGATCCGCACCAAACAACTGCCCGTACTGCTCGAAGCGCCGGCTCCCAATGCGCTGGTTGACTTCGCAACAAAGACCCGAGCATCCATCGATGCGTACACCGATGCTTACGGCGCTTATTTTCAGCGACATGATCAGGCGTTCCCGGGGCAACGCGACATGCTCGACCCGATGCCCCGCGTGGTGCTCGTGCGTGGCAGTGGCCTCTACACCCTGGGCAAGACGACCCAGGAGGCAAATGTCATTGCGGATCTCGCAGAAACGACCATGGACGTCATCACCGACGCTGAGGCGATCGGTCGCTACGTACCCGTTGACGAAGCCCAGACCTTCGAGGTCGAGTATTGGTCGCTGGAACAGGCCAAGCTGAAGCAGGCCATCGAGAAACCATTCACCCGTCGCGTGGTCGTCATCACGGGAGGAGCCGGCGCGATCGGCCTGGCCTGTGGGGAAGCATTCGCAAAGCTAGGCGCCGAAGTCGTCCTGCTTGATCTGGATGAAACGCGAGCAAAAGACGCGGCTCAATCAATTGGCGGGCTTGGGCTCGCCTGCGATGTCACCCAGGCCAATCAAGTCACACATACGTTCGACAAAATCGCCTCGTCCTTCGGAGGGATCGACGTGGTCATCTCAAATGCCGGCGCCGCGTGGCAGGGCCGGATCGGGGATGTCGATGACAAAACGCTGCGCAAGAGCTTCGAGTTGAACTTCTTCGCCCATCAAACCGTGGCCAGGCATGCAGTACGGCTCATGCGTCGTCAAGGGTTCGGGGGCTCCCTGCTTTTCAATGTCTCAAAGCAAGCCGTCAATCCGGGACGCGACTTCGGTCCCTATGGCCTGCCCAAGGCCGCGACGATGGCCTTGGTTCGACAATACGCCGTCGATTATGGCGATGTCGGGATACGGTCCAATGGCGTCAATGCCGATCGGGTCCGCAGCGGCATCGTCACCGATGAGATGATCAAGAACCGATCCAAGGCGCGGAACGTCACGCAAGAGCAGTACATGTCGGGCAACCTGCTGGGCCGGGAGGTCTTGGCCAAGGATGTCGCACAGGCGTTTGTCGATCTTGCCTTGGCGTCAAAGACGACAGGGGCGATCATGACCGTTGATGGTGGCAACATCGCCGCGGCATTGCGGTGAGAAACCCCGCGCCATTCATTTCGACTGAACCGCGATCCAGTAGTCGTCGTCGATACGAATGACCTTGTCGAGCTTGGTCATGACGAAGATTTTCTTGAGGTCGTCGCTGAGATTGGCGAGCCTGAGTTCACCTTTGTTGCTCTTGACCAGCGTGTTGGCCTCGATGATCGCCCCCAACGCGCTGGAGGACATGAACTCCACCTCCGCGAAATTCAGGACGATCAGCTTCTTCGAGAATTCATTCGCGACCCGCTTGAGGTGCTCACCCAGTTCGGCGATTTCCACCTGATCGACCAGGCTCTTGCGCAGAATTGCGATGACGATGGCGTCGGCTGTCTTGGTCAGACTAATCAGGGGCTGCTCTTCGGTCATGATCTCACTCCGGGATCCATTTCAACAGGCTGTGTCTCGATAGGGCATTGTATCGATTCTTCAGGGACCTCACCCTTGATGCAAGCATTCGCAAACATTAAAAGTTGAACCGGACACCCACGGCGACACCCCAGTCGAGGGTTCGATCGTTCCCGACACCGAAAAGAGCCGTGCAGAACAGTCCGAAATTCGGATTCAACATCTTGCCGAATTCGATCTCGTTGGCCATCGACTCGGTCTCGTAATGCCAATCGACGAGAAACTTGGCATCAAGCTTGATCCAGCAACTGTCGGGCAGGGACTGGAGCGCGATCAGCCGGAACGCCGTCAGGTTGACCGAAGTTCCCTGGAAGGACATGAAATGCTGGACGAGGGGGATCAACGTCAGGCGTTGAGACGGTTTGGCGAACGCGAGTCCGAACAACGGCGCGATGATTTCCGAATCGAAGCCGATGCCTTGGTCGACGTTGTCGAAGCTGTGGATGTATTCCGCGCCCACCGCGACCCGCATCATCCATTCATCGCTGAGTTTCTTGTCCACGGGGAACCAGATGGGCTTGATGTGGATCGATTCCCAATTGTCCTCGTCCGAGCCGGTGATGTCCGTGAAGAAGTAATGCACTTCGTAGACGAGTTTGATCTTGGGATGCAGCATGGTCGCACCTTCGACGCTCACATCATGCGTTTGGCTGCCGCTCAGGCCGGTCAGGGTCCAGACAAAGTCCAGCTTGGAAACGGACGCCAGGGGATTGGAACCCTCCGCCCCGCCTTCGCCCGCGGCCTCCTCTTCATTCTCCGACAGAGGATCATCCGGCTCGGGTTCCTGCTGATTCGAGAACAGGGCCAGGTCGAAATATGGCTCGCTCAGTGGGTCGAGCGAGATTTCAACCACCACCGGATTCGAGGGCTTATCGGGAGGCTGAGTATCGCTTGCCGATGCGCTCTTCATGCACCCGAAAAGCACAAGACACAGTAAGACTGAATGGTCTCGCATAATCATGTTCCTTATGGCAAACGCTCCCGTGTGATCGAGATGCCGTGCTACTTGGAGAACGCACGTAATTCCGATCAATCCAACGGTTGCGTAGGTGGTGGAATCATCTCCTTGACCGTGCCTTCCACGAGCCACTCCGACATCAGACTGGTCGCCGGTGCGCCGCGCGGGGCAGTGTCCCATTCGGTGCTTGTGCCCTGAGACCAAGCTTCGTGGTTGAAACTCACTTCACGGACTTCGATGTGTTCCTTCGTCACGTTGAAGATCGTCATGTCGGCGGCCATGGTCAGTGGCCCGTCGTAGGTTCTGCGGACGCCTTCGAAGATTTTCAATTCAAGGTCCCGGTGGTTCCAGTAATGATACGCCACGGCCATGCGCGGCTTGATGGCGCTCATGATCTTGCCAAATCCCTCGGGCGGGGTATGGATGACCGACGTGACCCAATACGCCTGCTTGTAGGGAAAACCGGCAATCTCCATCCACTGTTCGGGCGTGAAGAAACACTCGTGGACAACCAGATCCGCGTTCTTGGCTTCCTTCAGAAACCACTTGTTGGGAGCACTGTCGCCACCGAAGACGAAACTCAAGCCATTCCAATCGAGCCGGAAGCTGACGGATCCGTCCCGGATGTGGATCGCGGGAAATGAAGTGATTTGCACGCCGTTCTCTTCGTAAATCACGGCGGTCTTCGAGAAGTCGAACTCATGGGCCACGATCTCACCGCCGGCATTGGGCAATGTCCCGGCTCGCGACGTCACGTCCCACGCCCACGCTGCCCTGATGTGATCGATATGAACTTTTGTACCCAGCGCAGGTTCCGAGCCCGAGGGGCCGTAGACATGAAGAGGCGTGTCCCGTCCCCCCATCCAGCCGGCCACCCACAACGGCGCGATATCGCCGACATGGTCGGTATGCAGGTGACTGGCAAAAACCTTGTCCAGCTTCGAGTAGTCGAGTTCGAGCGCCGAGAGGTTGTCGGTGGATCCGGTTCCGAGATCAAACAGGAAGGATTCGCCGTTGCCAAGTTCAACCAGAAAACAGGCCGACTTGTTGCTGGGCGTCTGCGTGGGCATGCCCGTGCCGATCGCCGTGACGCGCATCTCGTCGGGGCCGATCTTCTCGGTACCGGGGAAATAGGAACGCGGATACTCGCCGTTCACGATCTCCTGCGGGATTCGCCCGGCCGGGTAGTTCATGCCATCCACTTTGTTGGGCTTGAACATCGTGGCTTTTGACGGCTCGGCACTGCTTTCTTCCACGGTTGGCGTATTCGCAAACGCGAGCTGATGCCAAGTCGTGTTCACCAGGATCAGGACGCCAATCGTCAGCATGGATCCCAGAATCATTCCAACTGCGAGTGGGTTCTTGCGTTTCATAATCCTTCTCCCTTGAAAAAACTTTGAACTGGTCGGATTCGGCCACTCTATTTCTCTGGATACTCAAACTTCCGGCCCAGGGCCTTGCTCGCTTCCTCATAGATGGGCCTGATCACATCATCCATATCGAGCCGCCCCGCCCAGATTTCCGGCGAGTAGCCGACGCGATCGTTCGGGTCGGGAGCCACCGCGGGGCTGGCCATGGGCGCACCCCACGTATGATGGTTCACAATCGCCATGCGTTCCGTGATCTTGTCCTTTGTCACGTTCCAGACCATGTGGTCCTCCGCGAGACTGAGCGGGCCGTCGTACGTCGTGCGGATGCGTTCGAGGATCGGGCCGGTCGTGTCGTGGTCCTTAAAGAAGTGGTAGGCCACCGCGTGACGGGGCTCGACCATACTCATGACCTTTCCGAAAGCCTCCGGCGCGGTGTGGATCTGCGTTCCCACTTGTAACGCCGCTTCGGGCGTCAGGCCGAGCTTGGCCACGAGGTCGGGCACCGCGATGAAGCACTCGTGAATCACGAAGTCGGCGCCCTTGGCATTTTTGATGAACCACTTGTTTGGGAAGGTGTCGCTTCCGTACACGAACTTGAGTCCCTTCCACTCCAGCGAGAAGCTCACGGATCCGTCGAGGGAGTGGATGGCCGGGAACGAGCGGATGACGACGCCATTCTCCTCGAAGATGATCTGCTCTTTCTTGTAGTCGAACTCATGCACTTCCGTGGTGAAGCCCCGGACGTCCGTCTGGCCGAGGCGACCGGCGATGTCCCACGCCATCATCTTTTCCATGTGGTCGATCGCCGCGGCCGTCCCGAGCTCCGGTGTGGGACCGCTGGGGCCCCAGATCCGCAGCGGCACATGACGCCCCCCAACTCCACCCCCGACGAACAGGTCACCAATGTCACCGAAGTGATCGCCATGGAGGTGTCCGATGAAGACCTTGTCGAGGAAGTCGTAAGGAATCTCCAGCGCCGCGATCCGTTCGGCGGAACCGGATCCGATGTCGAAGATGAACTTGTCGCCGTTGCCGAGTTCCACGACGAAGCAGGCCGCGGCCTGGGCCATGCGCGTGTAGGGCATTCCGGTCCCGCAGGCGATGATGCGCATCTCGTCGGGGGCCAGGGTCTCGCTGTTGGGGGCGTAGAAGTCACGCTCACGCGCTTCGGTCGGAGACACCAGGGGTTCGTCTTGCAGGGACGTTTCCTTGGCCGAACTGATTGTTTCTTGGCCATATCGACCGAGGACAACCCCCAGCGATAGTGTGAAACCGAGCACGAAGAGTGTTGCGAGTGACTTATTCGGATTCCGCATTTGAATTCTCCTTGGCGCTTCGGCGGCCTTTCCCATGCAGAAACGTACACGGCTTCTCCGCCAAACATTTCGAATGCGATGATAACAAAATTCCCTTGAATACCTGTTAGTTATCGCGCACTATACCCCGGCGACCACGGTTCCATGTCAAGCATCATTCTGCCGCTCAATGGTGACGTTCAGAAAGATTGCGATCTTCGTCGTGCTCTCTTGCGTCGTCAGTTCGACAAGCCGTGCTTGTTGAGAAACTCCTCGAAGGTCGGGCCTCTGACACCACAACGAAGCGAGGCCTCTGCTACAGAGAAGAGACCTCAATTCAGAGAGTTTCCCAAGTAAGAAAATACTTGTCAAAGGTAGTGCTCGCTATAAGACTTGGGTGTTCGCTTCCCTTTGTCGGCGCACTGCGGCGTGTCGGTGACCTTCGAGTCGTTCCAAGCGAGCCAGTTCGATTGCGTCGTCAATGATGGGTTGGGCCAGCCTCGAATCGTCGATGCGCAGTTGCGTCGGGAAACGCAGGAAATTGAAGATGGAAAGCCCCGAGGTGTGCCGCGCGGTGCCTCCCGTGGGAAGGACGTGATTGGGGCCAGCCCCGTAATCTCCCAGGACTTCGCCACTCTGTTCA
Source organism: Planctomycetota bacterium (assembly GCA_027295365.1). GTDB lineage: Bacteria > Planctomycetota > Phycisphaerae > Phycisphaerales > SM1A02 > JADFSH01. Next base: position 371 of record JAPULD010000117.1, on the reverse strand, counting down.
CCTACAAACAGCGCACCGTAGTTCGTGAATTGGGAAGCGATTGTTGGTGCGTTGCGAAGACTGAGTTGCAGATGCTCGGGGGCCAATCCGTCGCATGTCTCGATGGCCTCCTCGATATTGTTGGCGATGAGGGCGAAACCATTGTTGAGGGCCGCTCGGGCCGTGGTTCGCGTCGAGAGTGCTTCCAACTGCGATGCCAGTTCTCGCTCGACGGATTCGACGACGGATTCGTCCATCGCGATAAGGATCGGTACGGCGTTGATGTCATGTTCAGCCTGGGCGAGCAGGTCCGCCGCGACTAGGGCCGGGGCCGCGCCGATGTCAGCCACGACCACGAGTTCTGAAGGACCGGCGAGCATGTCGATTCGCAC
>JAPULD010000116.1 GCA_027295365.1 Planctomycetota bacterium | reverse complement strand
AAAGCGAACCGAAAAGGTCATCGCACAAGTCAAGAAGCAGAAGAAGTACAAGGCCAAGCTCAACATCCCCATCGGCACCATGATCGAGATCCCGAGGGCGGCCCTGACCGCCGACGAGATCGCCGAGGTTGCCGATTTCTTCAGCTATGGCACCAACGATCTGACCCAGCTCACCTACGGGTACAGCCGCGACGACATCAACACGTTTCTGCCCGATTACCTGGAGCAGGAGATCCTGCCCAAGGATCCCTTCCAGACGATCGACGTCGATGGCGTGGGCGAACTCGTGAAGGTTGCCTGCACGCGTGGCCGTCTCACCAAGCCCGACCTCAAGCGGGGCATCTGCGGCGAGCATGGCGGCGATCCCGCCTCCATCCGGTTCTTCAACGAAATCGGTTTGGATTACGTGAGCTGTTCACCATTCCGCGTCCCGATCGCACGATTGGTCGCCGCCCAGGCCGCGATTGACGCCAAGAACTGATTTGCAACGTCTTCTGTTGAAGTCCCTCAAATCCCTGCCTGTTTAGGCAGGGATTTTTTTTCATCAACAAAATATTGAAAAGACGGTGCATGCTATGGAATGCGCCATCAGCCGGTCGTGTCGTCTGAAGACAGTGCCGGGATGGGCTCGGTGCATCAACAGTTTGCCAATCGGAGGCATCATCATGTCAATTTGTGTCAAGAATCGAATTCACAAACACCAAACAATCCTGGTCGCTTTCAGAATCGCGATCCTCGCCCTCGGGGTCTTGTCACTGACCGGTTGCGCTTCCTATCGAACTCCAGGAGGGGGGGCGAGTTTTCGATCCCTTGGCATCACGGAGCAGGATGTCGAAGAAGGCACCGATCATGCGATTGCCATGCGGCTGGATCGAAAACCCCTCGCATCGTTTCCGTGCAGCATCGCGGTCGTTCGTGTGCAGGGTGTTGGGTACCGATCGCATACAGCGCATGGCTATGGGTATGGCCGCTTCACCGTGATTACGAATCGCGATGTGGAATCATCGGATGCCTTTGATACGTTCAGGAATCTTCCGGGCATCCGAGGCATTGCGCCGCTCAACCGCATGGTGCTCCCTGAATACCTCAACGACGAGGCGGATCTTCGTGCCGCCGCAGCCCAGGTGCAGGCGGAGATGCTGCTCGTGTACACGGTTGATACGGTCTTTCACGTGGAAGAGAAACTTGCTCCGCTCAGCCTGATCACGCTGGGATTATTGCCGGATGACGAAGCGAGAGTCAGTTCGACGGTCTCCGCGGCCTTGATCGACACCCGCAATGGGTATGTCTACGGACTTGCCGAAGCGAGCAGCCTGCAAACCCAGATCGCCAACAACTGGACAAGCAAGGCCGCCATTGATCAGACTCGACGACGCACAGAAAAGGAAGCCTTTGACAAATTGGTCATCGAGGTCGAGTCCATGTGGCGGAACGTGGTCGATGAATACGCGCCACTGGAAGCTCTCGTCCCGAAATCATCGGCAACTGAGGAAGGCTGAATTCCGCCTTGTCGTCGAAAGGATCATTGACTTGGATTTTGAGCCGATCAATGATGGCGATCCTCGATCAAGGCTCATGCTCAATAGAACAGCAATTATCCGTTCACATTGGATTCGACTTTGACACCAGGCGTGCTTCCCAGTTCGCGACTTCTTCGGGTTTCTCCCAGGCGGTGTAAATAGATACGAGCAGGTGGATGGCGTTTTGGGTTCTGGCTCCCGTTTCGCCTTCGGAATTTCGATACCCGTTGACGCATTCCAACGCGTATTGCTTGGCAAGTTCATATTGCTCATGACCGTAATAGTTGAACGCACGCCCGAGTTTGATCGAGAGCGTGTCGGGATTCGAAGGACCGAACTGTTTGATCGCCAAGGCTTCGGCCAGGGCATAATGCTCATCGGCTGCCTTGTATTCTTTTTTTCGATAGAGAATGGTGGCGATGGTGCGCTGGGATTCGATGCTGTCCGGATGACTCGCCTCGAGTAGCGTGACCCGGGTTCCCAAAAGCGACTGAGCCAAATCCAGGGCTTCGTCGTGCTTGCCCTGGTTGCTGTACAACCAGGCAAGTTCATTGGCCCAGTACATTGAATGCGGATGCGCCTCGCCCATGACTTCGTTGGCGATGATCACCACCCGTTGGTAAATCTCCGTGGCTTCCGAAATATTGCCCTGCATCGATCGTAGCCAGGCCATGTTCGAATCGATGTACAACGTGTCGGGATGCCTCGGTCCGAAATGCTCATGCGAGAGACGCAACGCTCGGGTGATCAGGGGCTCTGCCTCCTCCAGTCTATGCAAGCCGATCAGGCTGCCCCCGAGATTCGTCATGCACTTGAGGGTCATGAGATTGGCTTCGCCGAACGATTGTTCATACCCCTCAACACAGAGACGAAACAAAGGTTCGGCTTCCTTCACCCGGCCCGTGTTTCGCAAGAGCCAGGCGAGGCTGTTCTGAAGTCGGAGCGTTTGAACATGCATCGGACCCAGTGTTACGGGGACGACTTCTAGGAGCTTCCTCATCAGACGCTCGGCTTCATTTTGTCGCCCCAGCGAATTCAGGATCAAAGCGAGATCGATCTTCGAGGTGAGCGTCAACGCATGCTCTTCACCGAGGTTTATTCGACGCAGTTCGGCCGCCACTCGATGTTGTGATTCCGCTTCCTTGAAATGACCCAGTTGATAATAGGTCATACCGATCGTCGCCCTCAGATCGGCTTCCAGTTCAGGATCGTCGGGCGCTACGACATCGACGTTTTCGCTGACTTCATCAAGCAAATCTCGCACCGTAACTTCTCTGCCTTGGGCGCGGCGGGGATCAATCGAAGTCAGCATGTTTTTCAGGAAGTCGTTGATCGTATTTGCGCGCGTCGCCTCATGCACCGCCAATTCTTGGGCTTCCAGCGACAGGCGTTCCTGTTTCTTCGCCTCGATCAATGCATCCTCGGTCAGCCGGCTCTGTTGATTGGCTTTGATCATCCCCCAACTCGTGCCAAAAATTCCCAGCACCAGCATGAGCACGACGCCCATCGCAGTGGCAAATGCCGTGCGATGACGCCGAGAAAAGGAACGGAGTTGGTAGGTCAGGCTGGGGGGGCGGGCAGAAATCGGCTCGAAATTCAGGAACCGTCGGATATCCTGACCCAACTCGGCCGTGGATTGATACCGTCGTTCCCGATTCTTTTCCAGGGCTTTGAACGTGATCGTTTCCAGATCACCCCGCAAGGCTCTGTTCACCGATGACAGTCGGGATGGCGGCTCTTCGCGAATGATCCGAGCGGCTTCATACACCGAGACGGACGACACATTGTAGGGGAGTTTCTCCACCAGCAATTCATGCAGGAGAATTCCCAGGGCGTAGACATCGCTGCGGATGTCGATGTCGTGCGGATCCGCTTCGATCTGCTCGGGGCTCATGTACTGAACGGTGCCGATGAGCTGTCCAACGTCCGTCTGCAACGTGGTCACGGCCAG
>JAPULD010000115.1 GCA_027295365.1 Planctomycetota bacterium | reverse complement strand
TGTGGGTTGATCTCTCGGTGATCGCCGATAGATTCGGTTCTCATGCAATGCCTTTCGCTTGATGAATTCAATCGCCTCACCTTCGAGGCGGAAGTTCTGTCTCGCGATCTCCATGGGGACAAGGTCCTGCAAACCAGTGATGGGACCATATACAAACTTTTTCGACTCAAGCGAAAGCTCTCCAGCGCCACCATTGTCCCCTATGCGACACGGTTTGCGAAGGCTGCACATGAGTTGAAGCGACGTGATGTGCGATCCATCGAGGTCAAACAGGTTTTCAGAGTGAAGGCCATCAAGCGGGACGTCGTCGTCTACGAGTACCTCGAAGGCAAGATTTTGAGGGAGGCGATTGCTGATGCAAGCCGACGTGATGGGTTGCTCGATGAGTTGACGAGATTTCTGGCCAGCCTTCATGCCAAGGGGATTTATTTCCGAGGGATGCACTTTGCCAATCTGCTCGTATTGCCCGAAGGAGGGCTCGGGCTCATCGATGTCTCGGAAACGCGATTTCGTCGTGGCAAGCTGGGGCCCCGTCTCAGGGCCAGGAATCTGAAACACATGCTGCGTTATCAAGAAGACATTCAGGCGATGCAGGCGTTCGGGCTCGATCGCTTTCTTGCTCGCTACATCGAAAACTCGGCTCTCTCACCAAGAGAATCATCAGTTTTTCTCAGTGCCGCCGGTCGATCGCATGCGTTGATTGCCGACGCGGTGAAGCGACTCAAACCCTGATTCGAAACCCGATCATTCCTCCTCCTCATGTTCTTCATCGGATGCTTCCAGATCCAGATCAAGGGCACGCAGGTGAACGACGTGTCCATTGAGGATGACGAGCAGTGGGCCGGCGGTGGCGAATTCATACGCGATTTCCCGCTCATCCCGACAATCAAGAACTTGCAGATCCGCACGTTTGCCAACCTCAAGGGAGCCGAATTGATCCTGTAACCCCAGCACGCAGGCTCCGTTCCATGTCGAGGCGGTAATTGCCTCCTCATGCGTAAGCCGTAACTTCTTGCAAGCCAAAGCGATCGTGAATGGCATCGAGGGTGATGGCGCCGAACCGGGGTTGTAATTCGAAGCGATCGCGAGAGCGCCGCCTTGGTCGATGAATTCCCGGCCCCTGGCATATCGATCGTCAAGCTGGAAACCACATATCGGGAGGGCCACGCCCATCGTCGAGCTTTTTGCCAGGGCTTGGAGATCCTCGGACGTCGTAGCTTCGAGATGATCGACACTGATCGCTTCCATTTCGATGGCCAGTTTCGTCGCCCCGAGGCTGTTGAACTGGTCAGCATGCACTCGCAATCGACAGCCGAGTTCCTTGGCCTTCTCGAAGAGTCGTTGGGTGTCTTTCAACGACCAGGCTCCCTCCTCGCAATAGGCATCGCAGATGATGCCGGGAAATTCCGTGACGACCTGGGGCAAGGTTTCCTCGATCGTCTCGTCGATGAAATGCGGGTTGTCGGGGTCGATGGCATGCGCCCCCAGGAAGGTGCCGATGAGTGTCTGGGCCGTCTGGGTCGAAGCGCCATGGATCGCGCGCAGCATCTTGAGTTCGTTGGCAGTATCCAGGCCATAGCCCGACTTGATTTCCACGACGCCTGATCCAAGGGATGCCATGCCGCCCAGCCTTCGAAGCAACAGGTCGATCAATTCCTCCTCACTGGTCTCCCGGACGGCACGCACGGTCGACATGATGCCGCCCCCTGCGTTGAGGATGTCCAGGTAGGACGCCCCGGCCAGCTTCATCTCAAATTCATCGAATCTTTGCCCCGCCCAACACGTGTGCGTATGGCAATCGACGAACGCAGGCATAAGGACACTGCCCGCCACGCCCAGCACATCGCTTTCCGATTCCGGGGGATCGCCTTCACCCAGCCCGACGATTCGATTGTCCTCGAAGGTCAGCCAGCCATGCTCGATGACGCCAAGATCACGCATCGAGTCCCCCCGCCGGGGCTCATCGGCTCCCGCCAGGGTCAGGATCCGGGCGTCGGCGATCGTGAAGCGGCTCATAGTGACACTCTATCGAATGTGCATGATGCGATCACGAAGAGCCTTCCATCTGGCATTCTGATGTTGATAAGTCCTAAGATGGAATTTCGAGTTTCCAGGATGAAAAAGGCTTCATCATCGATTGGATGTGAGCATGAAGATCCTCAAGCGATTCGGACCAATCCTGCTCGGGCTGTCCCTCATGATCGTCCTGCTCCTTGGGGCGGCGCGCTGTCAGTCCGTGATCATCGATCCGGGATACCGGTTGGAGGCCTACGACCCGCAACCATTCCAGGAAGTGCTGGCTTCAGTTGTTCAAGATGGGCTGGTGGATTACGAAAAACTGCGAAATGAACACCAGGATTCGTTGAATCTCTATCTCGATGCAGTGGCCCGGTTTGGTCCGGCAACGACTCCGGGCCGATTTGCGACACCTGAGGATCGGCTCGCCTATCACCTCAATGTCTACAACGCAATAATGCTCCGACGCTGGCTGGACGCTGGGGCAGGAAGATCCGGTGGTGATTCCAATGCGAAAGTTCACAAGGCTTGGTTCTTCTTTGATCTCTGGCTTGTCGATGGCAAGCGAATCTCATTGGATGCGCTTGAGCAGAGAATCATCCGACCGACCTACCAGGAACCTCGTATCCACTTCGCCCTCGTGTGCGGGGCGATGAGCTGCCCTTCACTCTTGGATGAACCCTTCGTGGGTGAGCGGCTGGACGATCAACTCGAGTCTTTGGGCAATCGTTGGCTGAAGGAACCCGATGGTTTGCATGTTGATGAGGATGGCGTCGTCTGGATGTCGAGCATCTTTCAGTGGTACCTCGACGATTTCGAGGCGATGGGGGAGCTGGCCGGTGTGATCGATCGATTCCTTGATGATGAAGATTCGAGACGGAGCGCAGCTCTTGACGCCGCTCAAAATGGTCGGATTCAGTTCCTCCCCTACGATTGGTCCATCAACCGGTATTCTGTGAAACGACAGAAGCCAGATCTTGGAATTGGATCCAATGCCGAGAATAATCAAGAGGCGGATACCTGATGCGGATTGGCGTGATCATCCCGACGCTGGACGAGGAGGACGTGATCGAGCGGACCTTGCGCACACTGTTGCAGCGGGGGCGTCCTGCCATTGTGGTGGTCGCCGATTGTGGGAGCCTCGACCGCACGATTGCCCTGGCCCAGCAGTTTGATGTCGTCACGTTGAGTGATTCGGCCCTGAACACTCGGGCGAAGGCGATGAACGTGGGAGCCGCCCGGGCGCTTCGCGACTGCCCCGGTCTCGAAGCGCTGTGGTTCCTGCACGCCGATTCGATTCCCCCTCATGAGTGGGATTCCTGCATTGCCGATGGGATGAACGTAGTTCGGGTCGTGGGGGGGGCGTTTGACATCCGTTGGAATTACGAGGGTGTGGATCTCTTTCGGCGCACCAAGCTGGCCTTCTTTCAGAGAATCAATCGCTTTCGGTTTCATCTGACTCACATCTTCTTTGGCGACCAGGGGATTTTCGTGCGCCCAGATGCGTTCGAAGAAGTTGGCCACATGCCCCACGTGGATCTGCTTGAGGATGTGCTGCTGTGCCGGCTGTTGAAGCGCCGGGGACGACTGATCCTGGCCCGGGGCGTCGTGCGCACGAACCCCCGACGCTTTCTCAAGCATGGTGTCTGCCGTCAGGTCATGCTTGATGTGTGGTTGCTTCTCTCTGAACGTCTCGGGCTGCGTCAGAGACGACTGCATGAGTGGTACAACCAGGAAAAGGCCTACGAGGGTCGGCGATCTGTCTCACCAGACTTGGGCGATTCCCATATTCATTCACCCAGATGATCTGATTGACCTCCAGTCTGTGCAACAACTCCTTTGGAGTCCGAGAGCTGTCGTCTCGAACCTGTCAGAACTCCTCACGCCGACTTCCGGCCTCAAGTGCCGCTCGCCTTTTGTGGATCCTCCACGACCATGTAAATGGTGTCTCCACCACTGACGAATGGCTGGTAGTACGTGTTCTCGTAGAGGAAATACGTCTTTCCCTCCACCTCGGTCTTGGTGGCTTCTTCGGGCAGGTACGTGACCGTGGCTCCGACGGGCGGCGCAATGACCTCGTAGTTGTGATCGCTCTCGATCATCTCCGGTCCGTCTTTATCGCCTTGCGGTGAATATTCACCGTCCTCCTCGGGCGGAGGCGGGGCGCCCTCCGGCTTTTCAGCGGGCTTGTCGGTCGGCTGGTAGTACGTGCCGTTGTAGTAATAGTACGACGAGGTCGAACCGACATAAACGACCGTGGTCGGGGCGGGTACGGCGTAAACGACGGCGCCCGGGGGGGGTGCTGTGACGATGTAGCGGGTACCCGACGAGACGTAATACACACCGCCGTAGTAGTAGTACGAGGATCCGGACACAACCACGGTGGTGCTGTACCTCGGTCGGGTCAGGGCGTAAGTGCCGAGTCGCATGGCATGATTGATGGTGCGGTATCGCATCCAGTCGCGCCGCGCGTCTTCCCGGTGCTTGTAGCGGTTGTCGGCCCGGCCGTGGCGATAGCCGGCACTGTAGCCTCGGCCGCCTGCCCCGCCTCGCCGGCCACCACGATTCACGTTGATGGTGTTGCCGCCTCGGTTGATCGTGTTGCCCCTACCGCCGGGTCGATTGCCACTACCGGCCCCAGGTCGGTTGCCGCTACTGGCATCGGGGCGATTGCCACTGCCGGCCCCGGGTCGGTTGCCGCTGCCGGCCCCAGGACGGTTGCCACCGGCAGCTCCACCGCGGTTGCCACTCCGGTTGCCGCTGCTGGGCCTGGCACGATTGGTGCTTCGACTGGGCTGGGCGCGCCCCGCGCTGTGGCCGCCGCTTCGGCTCGAGTGACGCACGCTTCCGCCTCGACCACCCCGACGTCCGGCATCAGCATCGGGCGTTATGAGGGCAAAGCTCGCTCCGAGCAGGCCGATGCTGACGAACACGAGCAGCTTCCTGAAGGTGATTCGAAAGTGCTTCCGGGTCATTGGTCAATCTCCTCGCTCTGGTTCGGCAGAAAGTCAATCATGACAGCGTCCGCGGGCGGCTCATACTCGAAGTAGTGCTTCGAGAGGCGAGGAGACAGGTTCCAATGCAATATCCTCGTGGTGTACTGAGGCCAGCCCGGCTCATCCTTGTAGGTGATGACAAGTTTGCGCACCAAGGGCTCCGGTCCCGCCTGGATCCAGATCTGCCAGTCGATGCCCGCCTGGGCAAAGGCAAGATGATGGCAATCCACGCCGTCGATGCTCGAACGGCCGACGACGTAACCGTACTCCACGGACCCGATCACGCTGGCGTACACGTCCGTGGAGACGAGATCCGCCACGGGCACGTTCAGGCTGAATTGCTCGACGACTAGATCGATCGCAGCGTCGAGTGACGAGGGTACCTCGGCAACCGCGTACATGTTCGTTTCGAGATTGTGCAGCGTGCAACGCCCATCGTTGATGACGATATTCGATGTACGCTCTTCACCACGGAAGCGAGCGTGCAGGCTGCCGGGTCGCTGTACGGCGACCTCCGACACGCCGCCATATTGGATCATCTGGCCGTGCGAAAGCATCACGTCCTCCGCCACCTCAATTGTAAACGTAAAGGCCTCGACACTTGCGAGGTAGTCGCTCATGTTGCGCAGAATCCGATCGGCGGTTGGATCAATGCCGTGCTTGATGGGCCAGATCGGATCGTCGTAGTCGTCGAGTTGGGTTTCGGCGTCCGAACGTTCCACGTCGTCCCGGGAGTCGTCGGCGGTTTCCTGGGCGGATGCCATCGAGTTGAACGTCATCATGACGATGAGTCCGGCCCCGGTCATCAGAAAATATGGAATTCGGGCAATCATCATTGTTCTCCTTCATCGGCGCTGGTGTCACCGCTTTGCATGATCGATGTCAATCCCGGATGGCTAAGTTCTGAGTCGTGAGATTCCAATGGTTTTTCAGTATAATGTGGATCACATCGGCGCATGGAAATTTCGGAACACACAGGTGGGCATTCGCCTGCACATGTTGAAATTCGAGAATCAATAAGGGTAATTCGCCACCCGCTGATACGCAACTGCATTCACCAATTCCTGAAACTGCGAAATACAACCCGATTGCAAAAGACGCCAGTCAGCGCGGGCTCAACTATCGGCGCCGCGGTAAGGGGATTGGTGTGCCATGCTGGCTAGTGATTGCAAGCGAGCTTGGGGGAACGGATTCGCAGTCTTTCGATCATCCACGATTCGATCAATCTGTTGACACGAAGCATCTCTCAATACTGGGGGGGAGCATCGAATTGACGAGATGAAGAAGATGTCAACGTGCAACAAGAACGGTCTGCAATAAATCACTCGCTGATCACCTCATTGATATTGACAGTGTTCGGCGATAGCCCGGCATTCCAATTTGACCATAGCACGGCACCACCAACAGGCTCTCAGGTACCCATGGTAAGTAATTACGCGTCGCGGCCCGGATCTCCTGCTCGTGATCAGGCCATTGCCTGCTTTGACTCATTCTTCGATAATCAGCATCTGGAAGGGTGAGAGCGACTCTTCATGTTCGGTTTTGACATAGTTCGCGATCACCCCAACGTTCAGGACGCACTTGTCATTCAAGTCTCTGAACCGACCGGCGCATCAGCGAAGTTCGACGAAAGCGAATAAGACATTGCCCATCATGGTTGATCGACATAGTGTCACAGCGCGAAGAGTTTGTTCTCAGATGAATCCAGGACGATTCATCGGCATGCTCTCGACTAGCGAATACATCCTAACTTTCATTTCAATCGTGTGCCTTCGTTTCACCTGTAAAGGTGACATTGGGTCGCCCATTTCGTTTCGTACTATTTGTGCATGAACCGGAATGGAATTGATTTGTTTTCCTCTTCGTCGGTTGTTCAAGCCGGTTCTGCCTGACGAAGCAGGGTATGGAGCCAAACCATGTGGATCGCTTTAGGAAGCATCGTACCGCTGACCCTGATGTTGGCCGTCGTCCTGTGGAAAAGACCTCGGAAGGCGAACCTGGCTTCGCCCCTGGTCGAGGAATTGCGTCAGGGACTGCCCCATTTCGAGGTCGATGGCAAGGATGATTCAGGCATCATCTGGATCAAGCACGCGTTCGGCACGTGGTTCATCCACGCCATCAGGCTGAGCAAGAACGCCACGCTGTTCATCCTCAGGCCCCCCGAATACCTCGATGATGACGGGGCGGTCGTGTATCCCGAATCACCGGTCAAATGCGTAGTCGATTCACCGATCGCGGCTCGAAGACTGGGACGACAGATGGTGACCGCGGTCCGTGACTCCAACGACGCCCTGCGAGTGGTGATGTCATTTGCCCCCAATCCTCAATACTCTTAATCGAGAACCTGAATTCCCTGACGTGAAAATGCGATGGTGCGTGAAGATCGCGGATGGGGGTTCGGACGGATGATCGTGCGGAGGGGAGAAAGATGCGGAGGATCGGTTTGGCCGGTCCTCTGTTTTATTCCATCGACGCCCCGCAATGCTTGCAGAACTTGGCGTCCTCGTCGTGCCCATGCGTCATGCACGAGGGACAGGCCTGCGTCGTGATTTTCTTTTGGGTGGCCCGGGACATTTCCACGGTCACGATGCCCGTCGGCACCGCGATGATGGCATAGCCCGTGAGCATTACGATGGAGGCCAGGAACTGGCCACCCACGCTCTGGGGTGCGATGTCGCCATACCCCACGGTGGTCATTGTCACGATGGCCCAGTAAATGCTTTGGGGGATGGAAGTGAAACCCGCTTCCGGGGTCTCCACCAGATACATGATTGATCCCAGGATGAGCACGAGGGTCAGCACGACACCCATGAAGATGATCAGTTTGCGGATGGAAGCGCGGACGGCGGTCTGCAACATGTCCGCCTCGCCCAGGAATTGGGCCAGCTTGAAAACCCGGAAGATGCGGAGCAGTCGCAGAGCCCGGATGACCAGCAGGGACTGGGAGCCCACAAAGATCAGGCTCATATAGGTGGGAAGGATCGCCAGCAGATCCACGATGCCAAAGAAGCTCACCGCATAGCGAACGGGACGGCGGACGCACAACAGCCGCAAGACGTACTCAATGGTGAAGGCGATGGTGAAGACCCATTCGATGATATAGAGCGCATCGCCAAATTGCTGATCGATCGCTTCGACGCTTTCCAGGCAGACCGCCAAGACGCTGAGCATGATCGCCACGAGAAGGACGATGTCGAAGACCTTGCCGATGGGCGTGTCGGCCTCGAAGATGACTTCATGTATGGCGTTTTGCCAAGGGGTGAGATGGGTTCGGGGAGGGGTCATGTCAATTTGGGGTTTCGTTAGGTCGTATTGATGAAAAGACAGAATTATCATCGGCAGAGGCCCTTGTTTCTCTGAAACCCGGATTTCCAGGACAGGTGCCGGAGAGCTTCCTCAAGGGCGATCGTCCCGCCCTACCACCCCCTTCAGGACGCACAAACCGACCCATGATGGATCGGAGGTGTTTTTACTCGAACGTGATGGCGATTCGAGTCCGAAACCAAAGATGAGACACATGAAAACCGATCGATTGCACTCGAAAAGGGAATCGACATGACTCGAAAACTCATCATCAACGTGGGCCTGACGCTCTCAATTGGTTTATTGTCCACATTGACCACCGCCGAGCCGGTGGAATCTCGTCGGAAGGCTCCAGGCATCATCCTGAAGAAGATCACGGAGCGGCGCGATCTGGAACTGGTGAAGCCCGATGAAGATGAATTCTCGATGGAGAAGCCCGGGCTTGAATTGATCTATGACCTGGATATGCCGAGCGGTCTGCATTTGCTGGAAATCGCCCAGCCCGACCATAAACAGGTGAAGGCGACCGATTCGACGGGGCGGGATCTCAGCCTGATCAAACCTGACTTCATGGGCAAACTCAAATACGTCGAAACGACACAGTTCTATGGCGAACCGGTAAAGGGATTCTCGTTTCACCTGGCGTTGCCGGCCCGGAGTTCAAGACACTTTGAACTCAAGGTCGATCTGGAAGCGACGACCTATACAAGCACCGAAGAAGTCACTTCACCCGTAAACGAAGACTGGATCGACCTCGATGCGACGCTGTTCGGGAAGAAAAAGGTTCAGGTCAAGCTTGTCAGACAAGGCAAGAACGTACAGCTCGCGGTTCGACCCGGGACGGTCAAGAACGCCATCGAGGACGTGAAGCTCTTCCATGGCGACACCGAGCTTCAAAGCAGTTTCTCCATGTGGAACGACTCGATGATCAACTATTCCTTTGAAGGCGTGATGGCGCCCTCGATGACGGTGAAGCTCAAGGTCAGGCGGGGATTGTCCAAGCACATGATCACGATCGCATTGGATGATCAACCCCTTCCCTGAGAGGTTGGATTGACGAAAGACATCTGAACGTGAATCGAGCCGCCCCGTTACAGGGCGGCTCGATCCTTAAACCTTCCCAGGTCCGCTTATTCGAGAGAGGATTTAATTCAGATTTCAGGGACACGCCCCCCAGGCCGCGAGCAGGGCCAGCAAATCGAGGACATCGGTGACGTCGTTGCAATCGTTGTCGCAAGGGCCCGGTTGTCCCCACTGCGACAGAAGCGCCAACAGATCGTTGACGTCCGTTGTTCCGTCAAAAGAAGCATCGCAGTCGGTGCCGCAGGACATGGGTGAGAGACGCACCGCGAAATCGCCGTTCGGGTCGTAGTTGTCGTTGTAATACGAATCTTGCCCACATACAAAGAGATGCGTCGCCCCGGCGGGAATCTCAATGCAGATCTGCAACGGGCCCACGGCGAGTCCCGCGATGAAATCCTCGGGGATATCAGTCACGTGGCCGCCGCATTGATAGGTCAACGACGATACGAAGGGCTCGCCGGCCTGGATGGCGCCGGGGACCCGATGGGATTCGGTGGCGGGCAGCAGGGTATCGTCGGAGCTGAACACGCAGATCAGGGTCACGGGACCATCAGGTGATGTGGCGGTATACGCAAAGCCGCCGAGTTCCTCGATTCTGATCTTGTCGCCCGGGAAAAAACCCAATGGGGCCAACTCGATGATGGCGGGATCTACTCCGGTGGCCGGACACATGTGCAGGTACGACCCATGGGAATCCAACGCGATGGTCACGGGTTCCGGGTCGGTGTCCGGCACATGCGTTCCGAAGTCAAGTTCGCCAGTGTCGGGATCGATGTTTCGCCAACCATCGTGCTGGGCTGGATCGTAATTCGTTCGGCTGCGTGTGAGACGCATCATGGAGCCGGGGGTGATCGCACCGAAGAACGAATCTTCTGGTGGTACGATGACCCAACGATTCAGGGCCGGATCAAGCATGACTTCTGCAAGGCCGTTGTCATTACTGACGTACATGTGGCCTGCATCGTCGAAGTCCAGTCCGGTTGGGTTCTGGATTGCGGCAATAGAAATCTGATCAGGCACCACACCTCCGAACGCATCATTTCCTGGCGCGGATTCAGCAGGCAAGCCATAAATCACGTTCGCGGCGTCGGTGACGAACCAGATCTCGCTTCGAGCCGGGGCAACGGGATCAGGTGGAAAGGCCGTCATGGCGGCATCGCCACTGAGCGGTACGGTGCCGGGTATGACCTGGATCTCCGGTACGGGGTTGCCGGCCAGGTTCTGGGGATAACGAAGCAGGCCCTGGCTTCGATAGGACAGGACCACGACTTCATCCGAACCGTCATCGAAGGTTAGGGCATCGCCCGGATAGGCCATGGTTACAGTATCGAGGATTGGTCCGGTGGGATCATCGATGTTGATGGCATGCAAGGATGTCCCCGCCATGACGTAGAGGATCCGATTGCGACCCAGGATCATTTTGGTCGCGTTTGGAATCTGGGTGATTTCGGTCAGGTCACCGGAAGAGGAATCCAGTAGATGCAACTTCGGATAGTCGCCCCGGATTGCTGGATTGGCTTCTTCGAGTACGAGATAGCCAAAGAGATCGGGGTGCGCTATGACATCCACGACCGGTCGTGTTGCCGCGATTGGTGAAACTCGAACCGGGTCGGAACCAGATCCATCCATGCCATATGGCTGCCAAGTAGACAGATCATCACCGCCCCCTGCGGAAGACGTGAAGGAATAACCCTGCTTGAGTTTGACCCCCAGGTAACCATTGACCAGTGACATCCTCGTGTCTTCCGGCTGGAAATTGAGCGCGGTGATACCAACCTGTGTTGTGGCTCCCGGGTCGAAATAGACTGTTTCGTTAGTCGCGTCGTAAAAATTCGTTCCGAATGGCGATTGGTATTGCTTGTAAAAGACTGGATCAGAGTCCTTGTCCGGATCGTCGGCAGGATCTCTGGAACCCAAGATCAATTCACCTGATGTGAAGTAGCTGGCCTGGGCCAGGGTGACGACGTGGCCGCCGACAAAATCACCGAGAATGGGATTGCCGCCACTGGTGCCGTCGATGTCAAATCTTCCGATGCCAAAGGAAACGAGACTGCCTTCAACGGCGGTGTGGGCCATGGTCTGTGCCGAGGGCGTGAACGTATTGCTTCTGTAATACGTACTCACGGTGAAAAGGTTGTAGGGGTCGAGCCAGGCACGGGCGCCCACGGGCCACCCAGTGCCATCGGTGCCGTCAGTCGCGTCTGTACTCATGGCGATGCCCATCGCATTAATACTGAGTGTGGCCAGCTCATATTGGGTAGGGTCTTGCCAGTTGTTCGCGGTTGGAGTGACTTGCGGGAATCCATGGTTGGAGATGTACATCACTATGTTCATGGCGCTGGTGGGCGCGCAGTACATGGATCCATTGCCGGGAAGACCCATGATGCCGGGCGCCATTTCACGCCTTTGGTCAATATCAGGCATGTGGGCGATGCGATAATCGTAGTAGGGTGCGGAATAGTACTTCGACACGACGTCACCCGAAGTCGCGCTCGCCCAACCGAGGAGGATGAGGGCTGAGCCGATTCCTCCACGACGAACGTGGATCATTTTCTTTGAGCAGCGATGGGGTTGGCTTTGGATGTGTTTGGTATGTCTCATGGGTCAATTTCCTCTGTGCGTTCAAGCACCGGTTATCAGGGGCAAGCTCCCCACGCCGCGAGAAGCGAGAGCAGGTCTTCGACATCGACGATGTCGTTGCAGTCAATGTCGCACGGACCCGGTTGCCCCCACTGCGCCAGCAGATCGAGCAGGTCGAGGACGTCGGTTGTTCCGTCGGCGGATATTTCGCAATCGGTCTTGCATATCAGCAGCGAGAGTCGCACCGCGAAGTCGCCGTTCGGGTCGGAGTTGTCGCTGTAATACGTGTCGGCCGCCGAACAAAAGAGGTGCGTCGCGCCGATTGGAATCTCGATGCACACTTGCATTGGACCTGCACTGGTACCCACGAGGAAATCCTCGGGAATGTCGGTTTGTTGGGAGCCGTTGTAGGTCGGCGAGGTAAAGTAATCCGCCCCGGCCTCGATGGCCCCGGGGACGCGATAGGTCTCGCTGGCGGCCAGGAGGGAGTCGTCGGAACTGAACACGGCGGTCATGGTCCCGGGACCGTCAGCCCCGCCGTTGACGTACACATAGCCTCCGAGATTCTCGATTTGAATCAGGTCGCCCGGAAACAGGCCCACGGAAGCCAACTCAATGATGACGGGACCGACTCCGGTGTTGGGGAACATGTGAAGGTACGATCCACGGGGGTCCACCGGGAAAGTCAAGGATGGCGGAGGAGGCGTCGACAACCAGCCTCCCGCCAACTCGAAAATGCCTCCGCGCATGCCTCCCGCATCGGGTTGGCCGATGACGCCTTGAAGGTCGAAGGTGCCTCCCGTGGAGAGACCGCCCCCACCATCCATGGTGAACCAGGAAATATCGAAGGCTGGGCCACTCAGAAAATTCATGCCCAGGGCGCCACTGGAGATGGCCAGGGCGAGTGTCATGGTTGTTATTCGTTTTGAGTTCATTGCGAACCTCATTGCTGAAAAGCTCAGGGGGACTGCGCGAGACGACGACTTAACCGTTAGACTTCGGAGCCGGCTCCTTCGTTGGCACGGGGGTATGGATACCCATGGAGGCGGGATAACCGTAAAGTTCGGGGGCCAGGTATTTCCCCTGTTCCTCGGGACTCTTGTCCTCTTCGACGACGATGCGATGGGCTTCGGCCCAGGCATCGTGTCGCACGCCCGTCACCTGCCACGACACATGAATGTTGGGATGGCTCGTGCGGATGGTGAATCGTCCCGCCGAGAGCGTCTTGGTGACCTTGGCCATGACGAAGTCGTCGCTATCGCTCACGTCGATGATGGTCAACTGATATCGAAACTCGCTGTTGAGCGCGTGGAAGTAGTCGGGCATTTCGACCTGGGCGTAGCCATCCCTGTCGGTCGTGATGTTGCCGTTGTAAATGTTCATCATGTCGGGTGACTCGACGAAGGAGTGGGACAGATATCGATTGGCCGGATCCTGGGGGTGGTCGATCTTGAACGATCCGCTCGACTTCGAGAGGTTGCCCTGGATATGGCATTTGCCGGCGCTGTAGAGACCGAACCCGCTGGAACTCACGGCGTATCCGAAGACGCCATAGGTGACACCGCCGGCATTCGTCGCCGTTCCCTGTACGCCTCGGCCCGTATTCGCTTGTCCATAAACTGCCGTTCTCGACGAGGTAATGCCCAGGATCGAATAATCGTTGTTACTGATTCCATAGATGCCGTTTCCGTCGACCGAGTGGCCATAGACGCCGGAACCGATGTCCGAGTCGCCACTGACACCGGAGAAAGATATGCTCTCTCCGCGGACGCCATATCCCGCAATGCTGGTTCCGATCACACCATGGCCATTGGCGTTGTTCACGCCCTTGATCCCGGTGCCGTTCCCGGACGTGATGCCGTACACCCCGACTCCTTCTCCCGCCTGCGAGCCGTAGACCCCATAACCATTGGCCCCAGTACCGTTGTTGATGCCTTTGATGCCGGCGGAACCAGACCCGGGCGACGTGCTGTTGACGTAACCTCGCATGCCTGTGGCGTTGTTGGACGTCGAATTGGTGTCACCCCAGATGCCGGGAAACGTTCCGCCGGTGGAGTCGTGCGTGCCCCGGATGGCGTACCAATTGTTGGCCGCTCGAATGCAGGGCTGACCACCGATGGGATCGACGATGTGAAGACGCGCGGTGGGGGCGTTGGTACCGATGCCGACGTCGCCATCATTGGCCAGAAAGAGATTGGTGTTCCAGGTGATGCTGCCGGCCCCGGCGGGCGCTGTGAAGAAGCTAACATTCCCGTCTGGATCGATTTCCTGGAGAAAAGCTCCGTACGTATCCTCGAATCGAGTCCAGGGACCACCATAGTACGTGTACTTGGCTAGGCTGGACCAACCCCCGACCCCAGGATGGAGTCCGATTCGGCTTCCTGGTGCGCCGAAGGCGTCGACGAGTATTCCGAAATCGTCGCAGCCTTGTGATGAAACATGAAGTTGTGCGTCGGGATCGGGGTTGGAATTCGCGATCCCGACCCGACCGGCGTCGTCAACGTAGATTCCCCTCGTGCGAATGGAAAACGGCGCGCCGGTGATGTGCTGCCTGGGGGAAAGCGTGACCGTGTCCACGTCGATCTCGAGCCAGCGAGCCAGGGTGTCGTTCATCACCGAACCGAAGTCGAGGTCGATCGCGAATTTTCCGTCCGTGACGAGCACGCCCACGATGGATATTGTCGAGCCGATTTGGACGCCCCCAATATCCAGGTCCCAGAGGGTGAAGTCCAGGTCGTAGGTCCCGTTGGCCGGAGATCCGCTCGCCGTCAGTTCGCCCTGGTAGGTGAAGACGGTTTCGGATTGTCCCAACGCTCCATTTGAAAGTGCAAAGAGACTGAAGCAGAATGCGAGAATCAATCGGGAGTGTGCTCTTAGAGGATGCTTGATGGACATGGGAGTCTCCTTCCAGTGGGGCAATTCTGGGGCGCTCTTCGCGGATCAATGCCGGTAGATCACAAAATTGAATCCATTGCGGATGAGCTGGCTGTTAAGCACGTCGTACAGTGCAACCACAAATACTTCACTTACACCAGTGTCTTCTCCCCAGACGCAGACCACCGGAAAAGCAAGTTCAAAGACGCTGGGAACGATCGGGGTTACCACGACGATGTCGGTGGCAGGGTCGAATCCATCGTCAAAGATCAGGCGAGCCTGATTTCCGGAGGTCCATAATCCGGTTACGAAGTTTGATGAACCATTGGTGAGAGTGCCATACTGGTCAAAGGTGCCGTAGGCGTATGGCGGCGTCGTGCCGTGCGGGCCGAATCTCACATCGCCACCGTGCGGATTCACATTCAGGGTTGATGGCTGGTTGTTGAAGCGGGAGGTGATTTCATTCGTGTCAAAGGCGAGATTGCTTCCGAAGGTCAGGCCAATGACCAGCGAGCCTCCGTTGGTGGTGGTGGCCTCCGGTCCGTCAGTGATGTGCAAGGTCGGGAGGCTGGAGGACGTCGATGACGCGATGATCGAAGTTTCGTTGCTCGCGACGTTCAAAGGGGCCAGCGGGTTGGTGGTGCCGATGCCGACGTCGCCCTCGAAGTAGTTCCGTCCCCCGATGAAGTACCCCGCGTAGCCGCTCGAATTCAAAACTTCGCCCTTGATCCCGATGCCGCTACCTTTTTGCAAGCCGTATACACCGACGCCGTTGCTGCCGGTGCCGTTGTTGATTCCCTGAACGCCGGCGGAGCCGCCCCCGGGGGTGGTGCTGTTGACATAGCCGCGCACGCCGCTGGCGTTGCTGGAGCGTGAATCGGTGTCGCCCCAGATGCCGGGGAATGTCCCGCTGGTCGAGTTGTGTGTTCCCCGGATGGCGTACCAGTTGTTGGCGGCACGGATGCAAGGTTGACCCCCGATGGGATCGACGATTTGTAGTCGCGCGGCCGGGGTGGTGGTGCCGATCCCGATATCGCCTTCGCCATCGACGAAGATGCCCCGGGTGCGGATCGAATAGGGGGAGTTGGAGAGGTGCTGACGGGGGGAGAGCACCACGCCATCCACCGTAATTTCCAGCCAGCGGCCCGCGCCGTCGAACATGGCTGAGCCGTAATCGAGATCAACCGCGAAGCGACCATCGGTGACGACGACGCTCGGAATGTTGATCGTCGAACCGACCTGGGAACCCGCCGTGAGGGCGTCGAACAGCATGAAGTCCATGTTGTACGTGCCATTGGCGGGGACTCCGCTCTCCATGAGTTCACCCTGGTAGGTGAAATCGGTTTCGGACTGGGCAGAGACTGAGTTCGTCACGCCTCCGAGCAGGAAGATCAGAACGAGTAGAGTTTTATGGTGCTTTGTCATGGTGGCCGCTCCTGTAATCGATTGGTGAGTTGCCTTCACCATGGAACGCGTGGTCTGTAGATCCTGCGCAAGGCAAAAAACGCGCAATTTCCCATGGCCCTGAAAAAACCTGCCCTATTGCCCCGCCAGAGGGTTAAATTCGATATTTTCAGAGTGCCTAGTACAATGGAATTCCCATGGATGGAAGTGAGGATCCCTCGGTGTCATCAGCGAAAAATTCAGCCACCGATTACCTTCTTCGCATCGGGGAAGGTGACGATTCCGCTTCCGAAGGGCTTATGGAATTGTTGTACGATGACCTGAGAGCCATCGCTTCGCGCATGATGCACTCCGAGAGACCGAACCACACCTTGCAGCCCACCGCCGTGGTCCATGAGGCGTATCTGCGTCTCATCGATCAGAAGCACACCGATTGGAAGAACCGGGCTCACTTTCTCGCGGTCAGCGCCGAGATCATCCGTCGCATCCTGATTGACTACGCTCGCAAGCAGAATGCCGCCAAGCGCGGGGGAAACAATCAAAGGGTTACGCTCGACAATCACTTGGCCATGTGCGAAGAGCGCGATCTGGATTTGCTGGCTCTGGACGAGGCCATGAATCGACTGGCCCTGCTCAACGAGCGGCAGACGAAGGTGATAGAACTTCGATTCTACGGCGGGATGACTGAAAAGGAGGTTGCCACCGTGCTGGGCGTCTCACGGACGACGATCGCCGATGACTGGTCCGTGGCCAGAGCGTGGCTCTCGCGCGAACTCAGCGGTGAGCAGCGGCCGTAAGGTTTTCGATTGTCGTAGCGACTCAATCTTCAGGGGATAATTCAGTCGAGTCTGTATTCAAGGCTTCTAGATTCTGTTCACATTGAGTGATTTTGCCGTGGATAAAGTCAGGAATACCGGCGTCCGAAGGGCTGAGTGCGCCGCGTTCTTCCATATCGCTGAGGACATCAAGAGATTGATTGAACGCATCAATTGCCTTCAGCAGGTAGTCCTTTTTGGCATCACCTTCAGGATCAGCTTCTGCAAATGCCGCACCATAGACATCACCCATCTTGAAGTGAGCGACGGCCAGATCGCGAGCGTTTCGGCTGGAGAAATCGCCCGTGGCCACCAGCTCCACGCGGAGTGCCAGCGATCGACCGTACCAGTCTGCGGCTTGATCAAAGTCCTTGCGTTGGAGTATGGTGTCGCCCATCTTTTCATAAGCCACGGTCAGTTCGCGGCGAATGATCAAGTTGGTCGGTTCTTGTTCCGCATGTCGTTCACGCAACTCCAGACTCGAAAGATAGTGTTCATAGGATTCATCGAAGCGGCCCAGGGAAGACAGCGTGCCGCCGACATGCTCTTCAGCCAGGGCCAATTGACCCAAGGCGAGGAGATTGTAAGGATCGGAAGCCGATAATTTTTCTCGGATGGTCAACGATTCCTGATGGTGTATCAAGGCATCTTCAGGGCGATCATCACGCAAACAGGCGTTTCCGAGTTCAATGAGAATTGCGGCCAGATTGCCCAAAGCAGGCGCATTGTTCGGTTCCTTCTCGACGAGCCCTTGGCGCACCGTCATTGAACGCTTGAAGAAGTCAAGCGCGAGATCGCCATGCCCCATCCTTCGGTGCAACTGCCCACAGCGCATGAGTGCAGTGCCTTCATCATTGGCGGCCTTGATCAGATCAGGTGCGTACTCCTGCATCCGCTTTACGGTCAGTAAATTGGATTCGTAGTACGCCAACGCCTCTTCGTATTGCCCTTGCTGCTGGCTGACCATCGCCAATTTATCCCGAATCATATTGATGGCTCCCAGAGCGCTGACATCTTCAGGATGGTCCCTGATCAACGTTTCGCAGAGTGCCAAGGATTGGGCATACAGGGCGCTGGTCTCCTCATACTGTTTGCGTTGATAATGAATCCCACCGATTGAGCCATAGAGCGTCTGAAGCTCGAAGAGGATTTCGTGCGAATCGGGATCGTTCGTTTGCAGACTTTCGAGGATGTCCCTGGCTCGTTGGAAATTTTCTTTGGCTCCCTCAAGGTCACCGAGGTTTGCGAGCTTGTATCCACCCAGCGCTTCGCCAACGCGACGATAACCACCGGCGATTTCAAGAAGCAATTCCGGATCTTCTTGGGCTTCCGACGCTAGTGAATTCAAGTATTCCAGGGCCGTGCTCACGATGAATCGCTTGGTCTCGGTGGATCCCGGGAGCACGTTGATGCGGTCATGCACGTCGAATATGAAGCTGTTGGTGAGCGTACGAACGTCGTCGAAGCGTTTCGTGGCGAGGCCTTCCGCCTCCAGGGCCCGATCTCGCTGAAGAGCGAGGCGACCGGCCTGAATCGTCGAGACGATGGCGAATGTGGTCACGATGACAAAGAGCAAGGCCGCGGCCGCGAACGGGAACTTGTGGCGGGCGACCAGCTTTCGAAATTGGTACATCGTGCTGGGAGCCCGAGCGAAGATCGGTTCCTGTCTCAGATAACGTCGAATGTCCGCGGCCAGCTCCGATGGCGACTGATATCGTCGCTCTTTGTCTTTTTCCAGTGCTTTTCCCACGATCGTGTCGAGCTCGCCACGCCAGATGCGGCTTATCGATCCGAGCGTGACCGGTTCCTCATCTCGAATGATCCGCACTGAATCGGCGACGGATTTGTTGTCCAGATCGTGGGGTAGGCGACCACTGAGCAATTCATAAAAGAGGACGCCCAGGGCATAGACATCGCAACGCATGTCGATCTCTTTGGGATCGCCCAAAACCTGTTCGGGACTCATATAGGGCAGCGTGCCTACGAGCTGTCCCACGTTGGTGATCATCGTGGTCATCTGAATATCCGAATCCGTCGCTCGAGCCACACCAAAGTCGAGAATCTTGGGTTGACCGTCCTCCTGTACTAGGATGTTGCCCGGCTTGAGATCGCGATGAATCACGCCTTTGTTGTGGGCATGTTGAACGGCGTCGCAAATACGAGCCATCAGGGCCAGCCGAGCATTCAGATTGAGTTCTCGTTCCTCCGTGAACACCGTCAGGGTCGGGCCCTCGATGCATTCCATCGCAAAGAAAGGCTGCGGTGCACGCTCGGTCCCGATGTTGCCCGCTTCAAAAATCTGGGCGATACCCGGATGATGCAAAAGACCCAACACTTGCGCTTCGTGTTCGAATCGCCTCAACATCTGTCTTGAGATGAGGCCCGAGCGAATGACCTTGAGGGCCACCGTCCGCCTGGGGCTTAGTTGTTCGGCGAGATACACAATCCCCATCCCACCTTCGCCCAACACCCTGAGAATTCGGTAGCTGCCGATTTGCTCGGGGTGGTTATCCTCAGGACCAGCGAGATCGCCAAGAATGGGTTTGTCGAGCGGCGAATCGGGTTTGTCATGGTGCTTGAGCAGCGATTCCACTTCGGCACGGAGGCCTGCATCATTGCCACAGGCTTCGGTGAGCAGTTCCTCACGACTCGCAGGATCGGCGCGACTGACTTTGAGAAAGATCTCAGCGATGTGTTGGTGGTCGTATTCGCTCACGATATATCTGGTGCTTTCAAATGCCTTCAGGCATACTGCCTTTCGACAAGAGACAAAACTATCGCTGGATCGATTTCGACATCGATCATCAGCGATTAATATGTTATAGCTTTTTGCTTCTGTCAGTAGCGATTAATCTAACCTGAGGCGATGCCCTGAGAATTCAGGCTCAAATCAATCGACAGGATCTCTCTCGATTGCCTTTTTACGAGTCAGGCATTTATCGACAATCCAGGCATGCCATTTCGCCCTGACTGCTGCGGCAATAGAGAAGGCCATGGCTGAGCACGGGTTGGGTAAAAATAAACCGATCTTTGGCCAACTCCGTTCGGCGGGACAGCTCGGTGAATTTTTGGGGAGTTGCTTCAGCGATGATCAATTCACCATCTGCGGTGACGATCATCAACCGTCCCCCGGCGAGCGAGAGCGACCCTCTTCCAAGACCGCGCTGACGCCAGACTTCGTTGCCTTCCAGATCGATGCATTTGAGTATTGCCTTGTCAAAACCGTAGAGGTGCTCCTTCCACAGAACACTGTCCGTATGTCTGTTGTGCATGACTTTATTCTCCCATTGAGGTTCAAGTGCATTGCCATTCAGACGCAACAACGCGCATCCGTTGTTTGATGAAACAAATATCTGATCATTGATGACCAAAGGGGTTGTTGAATGGATTTTGGATTCATTGAGCCATTCATGGAAAGCGATTTGATTGCCTTGAGTTCGATCCACGACGGCAAGGCCACTGCCATTGAGGAGGACAAGTAAATCTCTTCCTTCATCGGTGAACGGAGTTGGTGTTGAGTACGCATTGCCGT
>JAPULD010000114.1 GCA_027295365.1 Planctomycetota bacterium | reverse complement strand
ACTGGCTCAACCTGGGCGTTCCCGTTTTCTCCAGTCTCCAAAGACATGATCCCGACCTCATCGTGGAGTGCCAGCCGACGCCACGAACAGGTGCAAGGCAAGCCAATCGATCCAGACGTTGATCAGGAGGAGTTCGAAAGTACCCGTTTTCTTATGTGAGGCATGGAGTGCGGGTCTTGCTTACCCGAGCCCGCCCTTGAGTTGGTCGCCGAATTTTTCGGCCAGGGACGCCTTGAGCTTGCGCAGGTGGGGATCCTCGTTGCGGAGGAATTTTTCGGGATCGGGCTTGCGGCCTTTCTTGCCGCCCTTGCCTTTCGAACCGCCCTTGTCGCCACCCTCGCGCTGCTGGTATTCGCGAGTCGCCTCATCCTCATTGACGGCTCCACCTTGCATGGCCCTCAGCGAAAGACTGATGCGCTTCTGATCGGAATCGATCGTGAGCACCTTCACGGTGATGATTTCATCGGGCTTGACCACCTGCGAAGGTCGGTTGATTCGTTGGTGGGAGAGTTCTGAGATGTGGATCAGGCCTTCCACGCCCGGGGCCAGCTCGACGAAGGCGCCGAACTGCATGAGCTTGGTGATTTTTCCCGTCACCTCGGCGCCGACCTGGATGGTGTTGAGCGTCAGCTCGAACGGATCGGCCTGGAGTTGCTTCATGCCCAGGCCGATGCGGGGCGGATTCTCGGAGGTGTCGATCTTCAGGATGTTGACCTGGACTTGCTGGCCTTCCTTGAGCCGTTCCGAGGGATCCTTGATCCGATCATACGTGATATCGGAGATGTGGATGAGTCCGTCGAGTCCGCCAAGATCGGCGAAGGCGCCGTAAGGCTTGATGGTGGTGATGACCGCGGGGAGCGTCTGGCCGACATCGAGCGTCGCGAGCAACTTCACGCGCAATTCCTCACGTTCGACCTGGAGGAACTTGCGTCGGGAAAGTATGATCCGGCCCTTGTTGCGATCGAGCTCGATGATCTCGCAAGGCATCTTCTCGCCGATGAACACGTCCAGTTGCTCGATATGCCTGATGTCAACCTGACCGGCGGGCATGAACGCCTTGTGATTGGCGATCTCCATTTCAAGGCCGCCCTTGTTGGAGCCGGTGCACCGGGCCTCGATGGTCTGGCCTACCTCAAGATTCTCCCAGTCGGCCTTCTGGACGGTGCCTTCGCGCGAGAGAATGTAGAGTTCATCATCCGGGTCGAAACGATTCAGGATGAACTCAAACTGCTCGCCCAGCTTGGGCATTTCCGGGAACTGCTCAAGAGGACAGACGCCTTGAACGCGGGGCGAAAATTCGATGAAGACATCCGAGCCATGAACGTTGACCACGGAGCCGGTCTTCCGTTCGCGGCTGGAGCCCCGGGATGAGCCGCGCGATCCTCCACGAGCGGGAGCCGCTTGGCGACGGGGCGGAGGCGAAGATGCCCCGGCGCTGGTCGGTGCCGGAGGGGAGGGCGTCGTGGATGAACTGGCCTTGCCAATCGAGGATTGTTGGGGCAGGTTGACCATTTCATCGAAGGACATCTCACCAAGCGCGGCTTCGATTTCGGCTTGGAGTTTGGCATCGACGTCAGTGGGCTTTGGGGCGGGTAATTCAGACATGAGGCACGCTGGCTAATTGAACAATGAAAAGATGATGTGGCTTTGGGTTCTGGGGTTGTGCTTGGACGGATGGATTGAGCACGGAGAAATGAGTTGGCGTCGAATCCGACGTCGGCTGGTGGATCGCCAGCATTGTAGCGAGATGATCGAATTCAGCGTAGTACCGAGAGAGGGTGGTTCAGGGGGGCGAGCTCGCCCAATGTCCTTGAGCCATCGAGACCAGTGATGTTGACATCGCAAACGGTGCCTCGTGGCAAGTCTGTCGGAACATGAATCAGGGCATAATGATCACATCGCCCGGTCATCACGCTGGGGTCGGCCTTGTCTGGCTGCTCGAGAATGACGCGGATCGTGTGTCCCACCAGTCGGCGGCGAAAAACCTCCGAAAGGCCTGATTCAGGATCGGATTCGAGATCAATCAGTCGCCTCACTCGTGCCTTTAATACATCAGGCGCAAGGTGCTGGTCAGTCCAACGGGCCGCGGCGGTCCCTGATCGAGCGGAATATGGAAATACATGCATGTGGAGATACCCAACCTGCCGGGCGACCTCATAGGTCTGTTGGAATTGGGCATCTGTCTCCCCGGGGAAGCCGCAAATGATGTCTGTCGTGATGGCGGGGGGCAGACCATCGGCCGTGCATAGAGCCTCATTGACCGTATCGATCATCTCCAGATAGTCTCCCACGCGATACTGCCGATTCATTCGTTTCAGGATGTCATCGGAACCAGATTGAAGCGGCAAGTGAAGGTGGGGGACCACCACGCTGGAATTGGCGACCATGGCGTCAAGCAATGGTCCTGACACATCCCCTGGCTCCATCGAGCTGAGTCTCAAACGCTTCAATCCCGGGATCTGGGCGATGGCATCGAGCAGGTCGGCCAATGGTTGAGACTGAGGATTCTTCTGGTTACGCCGAAGAGCCGTTTCATGCCCATATGCTCCGATGAAGATTCCAGTCAGGACAATCTCAGGGTGCCCCAGCTCGACTAAACGCGTCGCTTCATCAACTGAATCGGCGATCGTTTTTGATCGTAAAGTCTTGCGTATCTTGGGGATAATGCAAAATGTGCAATGGGCGTCACATCCATCCTGGATACGAAGCTCCGCTCGAATATGTGAACCGGCCATTGCCGCGGGACTTACGACTCGCAAGGGCAAAAGTGAATTCGGGGAACTGTCCCCCAAAGGTGGGCGTATTACAGTATGAGGTCGCTTTTTTTGGATCAGCCAGTCATCCAGGCGTTCAGAAAATCGGTCGATCAAGGGCGAGTTTCCATCGCTCGATTGAGGTAACGCCAGATTTGGCGAAGCCAGGTCACCCGCCTCTTTTGGATTGGTTG
>JAPULD010000113.1 GCA_027295365.1 Planctomycetota bacterium | reverse complement strand
CCCCCGGACTCATCCCCGGAAATGAAGTCACCCAAACCGACGAGCGGGGCACCCCTCGATCCCCTCGCGGAACGCAAACCCGTCACGTTGCGCACCATTGCCAAGTACGTCGTGCGAGGCGAAAAATTCGCCTGCCTCACGTGCTATGACTTCACGACGGCGCAATGGCTTGAGAAGGCGGGCGTCCCCTTGTTGCTGACTGGCGATACCGCCGCGGAAATGATCCTTGGTCTGCCCGGGACCATTCACGCGCCGCTGGACTTCTTGTTGATGCTCACCGCCGCGGTGAAACGCGGCGCACCCAAGACGCTGGTCATGGGCGACATGCCCTTCATGAGCTACCAGGCCGACGAGGCCGAAGGCATCCGGAACGCGGGTCGATTTCTCACCGATGGCATGGCCGACTGCGTCAAGCTCGAAGTCGATCGATCATTTATCGGACTGATCGAGAAGATCGCCCGAGCCGGCATCCCGGTCTGCGCCCATCTCGGCACGCGTCCCCAAAAGGCAAAAATGCATGGCGGCTATCGCTCGACCGGACGCACGGCGGTTGATGCCTTGGAGATCGTCGAGACGGCGATCGCCATGGAAGCCGCCGGGGCGACCATGTTGCTGATCGAAGCGGTTCCCAATGAAGTCTCCCAGCGAATCGTGGAAAAAACATCGATTCCGCTCATCGGTTGCGGAGGGGGCACCGCCTGCCATGGTCAGATCGTCGTGTTGCAGGATCTCTTGGGCCTGACGCACTGGCAACCCTCTTTCGCCAGACCCCTGGCCCAGATCGGGGTCCCCCTGGTCGAAGCCGCCCGAACCTGGATCGAGAAGGTACGTGCATCCGATCTCGGTCAACATCCCTATACATTGAAGAAGGAAGAACTGGACAAGTTCTAAGGTGTATTTCACACTCTAAACCGAGGTCACCACGGAATTTGCCGTCAAGTCGTTGCATTCGTGAACCAATGCAACGACTTGGGTCGTAGAATATCAAACGACCCGTCCTCAAGGAGGATCAGATGCAGAATAAGTTGAGCGGCTACGGACCCAGCCTGATCGTGCTCGCCACGGCCATGCTCGTACTCTTCGCAGGGCCGGGGGCGGTCCGAAAACTCACGTATGAGAATACCGAAGCCCAGATCAAACTGGCCAGCCATCGACTCGATAACAACAACGTACTCGAGCAGATCAACCAGGCGTATCGCGACATCGCCACGCGCGTGGAACCATCCGTCGTTCACATCAGCGTACGACAACGCATCCAGACCCGTCAGGGCGAACGAACCGTGATTTCCTCCGGCTCGGGATGGATCTACGACGAAGCGGGCCACGTCATCACCAACAACCACGTCATCCGTGACGCCGAGCGGATCGAAGTGCAGCTTGACTCCGGTGAATTGCGCAACGCAATACTGGTCGGTTTCGATGACACGACGGATATCGCGGTCCTTCGGATTCCCGAAGGGCGTTTGCATCCCTCGGAAATCGCCCATCCCGACGATGTCGTCCAGCAAGGCGACATCGTCTTCGCGTTCGGCTCCCCCTTCGACTTTCGATTCTCGATGTCGTCGGGCGTCGTCTCGGGCAAGGGCCGTTCGGTGGGCGTCATCCGCGATCGCAACAACCAGCGCGTCGGGTACGAGAACTTCATCCAGGTCGATGCGGCGATCAATCCCGGCAACTCGGGGGGACCGCTCACCAACTTCAGGGGCGAAGTCATCGGCATGAACACCGCGATCGCCACCGGGCGACAGCAATCACTCGAAGAGGGGCAGTTCGCCGGCATCGGTCTGGCCATCCCACTGGACATGATCATTCCCGTGGTTGACCAACTCATCGAGAACGGCTTCGTGACCAAGGGATTCCTGGGCGTCAACATCGTCGATCTTGAACTCGACCCCCAACGTGCACGACGTCTTCGTCAGCAAGGCTTTCTGGAACAAGGCGTCGCGATCACGAACGTGATCAAGGATGGTCCGGCGGATCGAGCCAACCTGAAAGTGAATGACGTCGTGGTCGCCGTCAACGGCAAGCCCACGCGCAGCATGAGCCAATTGCAGTCGATCATCTCCACCATCCGACCCGGCAACGTGGTCAAGATCGATGCCTGGCGATACGACGAGCAGCAAAAGCAAGGCGAGACGCTCGCGTTCAGCGTGAAACTGGATCGGGTTGACACGATCATGACCACAGGAGTCATCCCCCCCGATCATCCGCGTGATGAACTCCACCAGCTCGGGATCGCCTCGATGCAGACCAGCACGCGGACCATCGCCCGCGAGTTTGACGCCCAGTATCGCCCCGGGGTGATGCTCAAGGCCCTCGTGCCAAACTCCCTGCTTGATCGCCAGGCCGAACCGGGCTGGACCATTGTGGGCGTCATGGACAAGGACATCCGCAACGTGGAGGAGTTCTTCCAGGTGCTGAACGAACAGAACCTGCTGAATGGCGTCATCCTCAATCTCATCGACGAGACGGGTCAGTTCCACAAGGCCCGGGTCGAGCCTGAACAATTCTGATTCGTGTCCATCAACGTCAATCGACACAAGGACGGGTGTTCATACCCCCGTCCTTTTTCATGCGCTGCCCCTCGGTTGACGAACCGTCCGACCCACGAGACACTTTGGTTTGAAACCGAGACTTCCATGTACAACGTCCGCAACGCCGATGGCAGCGAATATGGTCCCGCCGACCTGGACACGATCGTTCAGTGGACGCGGGAAGGTCGTATCGCCAGGGAAGCATTGTTGATCCCGGTCGATGGAGGCGAGGCGATTTCGGTCTTCGCCGTCCCCCGACTGGCGAGCATACTGGATACGCCACCCACGATCCCGGAACCTCTAACGCCCCCCGATGACCCCCTGTCAGGCATGATCCCCTATAAGAATCCCCCCGCATTGATCGGGTATTACATCGGCCTCTTCTCGTGTTTCCCCTTCATCGGCATCATCGTCGGGCCCATGGCCATCGTGCTTGGCATCAAGGGGCTGAGACGCCGCAAGAAAGACCCTCGATGCAAAGGCTCCGCCCACGCCTGGATCGCCATCATCACGGGGATCATCGGAACCCTCTTCGGACTGCTGTTCACGGTGGCCATCATTTTCGCTTACTTTGACTCCCCCTGAATTCTTGATGGACCTGACTACCTGCTGTGAGGGATGTGATTGATGACGCAGTACAAGATCAAGATGCCTGATGGGACTGAATTTGGTCCCGCCGACCTGGACACCATTGTTCAATGGGCGAAGGAGGGACGGATCGCAAAGGCGGCCCTGCTGTATCCCGAGGATGGGGGCGAACCCATGTCAGTGTTCGCTCAACCCCGGATCGCGTCCATCCTCGGAGCTCCCCCCACATCGCATTCGATCACTCCCGAAGTAAAGCAAGCGAAATCGAGCTCAGGCTGGTTTCCCACCGGGAATCCACTTTCGCTCTGGGGGTATTACATCTCCGTGGCGGGCTTTCTCATCCCGTTGCTCTGCCCGATCTCCCTGATCATGGGGTGCGTCGGCATGGTCCGGGCCATTCAAAACCCCAAGGCGAAGGGGTTCGTGCATGGCCTGGTCGCGGTTCTCTTCAGCCTCGGGTCACCGGCCTTCTGGTATTTTGTCTTTGCATACGCTCTCGCATAATGCCGTCCTAAGAATCAAAAAAAGCGACAGGTTAGAATGAGAGGCGGACCACGGGATTCCGATTTACTCTATTGACCGCCCACATACGGATCGAACCTCCCATGGATGAACCACAAACGACCAACGAACCATACGACCCGAGCGCGATCACGCGCCCCGTGCCACAACTGCTGAAGTACTACCTGCTCGTCTCCATCCTCACCCTGGTCGCCATGCCCATCGTCTTTGTCGTGCACTACATCAAGTATCGCACGCTCAAGTTCCGCTTCGACGACAAGGGCATCGCCATGTCGTGGGGGTATGTCTTTCGCAAGGAGATCTACCTCACCTACCGGCGCATCCAGGACATCCAAGTCACCAAAAACCTCTTCCATCGCTGGCTGGGACTCGCCTCGGTCTCGATCCAGACCGCGTCGGGATCCTCCGGGGCGGAGATGACGCTGGAGGGCCTGCCCGAGCCCAAAAAGATGCGTGATTACCTGTATTCGAAAATGCGAGGGGCCAGGGGCGAGATCGAGGAAACCGAGGTCGAAGAGACAGCCAAACCGGTGGAGCAAGATGAAGCCCTCGTTCTGTTGAAGGAGATTCGCGATGAACTGGTGGCTCGACGCAAGACGCAAGAGGGGCCTGCATCATGACGGGCACCATGCAACGAACCTGCGCCTGGGCTTACGAAGGGCTGTGGGGCGTGTTGTCGAATTACTTTCTGGTGCCGCACGAACCGCCCGCCTTGCCGGTCCGTGGCGATGAGCGGATGGATTCGTTCCGCCCCGCGTTGGGCTTCCTTCGCTACCTGAAGATGTGGTTCTTGATCATCTACGTACTCATCGTCCTGGCGTTGCTTGCCTTGTGGATCGTCATCGTGGTGGAAAAGGCGTGGGTCGGGGCGTTGCTGACCCCAGTGTTCCTGTTCGTGATGATCGCCCCCGGCATCGTGGTCTACCTGGCTTTGCACCTGCGTTACGACACCACGTGGTACGTGATGACCGACAAGAGTCTGCGTATCCGCCGAGGCAT
>JAPULD010000112.1 GCA_027295365.1 Planctomycetota bacterium | reverse complement strand
CCCAGCAAGTCATTGACGCCGACCTCACCATTGTCGTCGGTATCCCCGACGCAGATCGCCATGTACAGGGCGAACGCCTGATCCGATCCGCTGGGCGTGCATGTCTCATTGGTTGTGTCCAGCCACCAGGCGGCTCCCCCGGTGACGGTTGACGCGCTGCTCCAGACGAAGACGCAGGGATCGGAGTGGTCGTTCAGCACCGCCATGACCAGCATGCCGTACTTCTCGTCTTCGACGATGTCGAACCCATCGGGAAGCGTCAGTGTGTAGCGATATTGCAATTTCCCGGTCGGGTTCTCGAAAACCTTCGTGACGCTCGACCGGGGGATGACGAATCGCTGGATCAGCGTGACCGGCGTCCACTCGCACAGAATGCTGGTCTGCCAGGTGTAGAAATCGATGATGAAATTGGACACTTTTCCATCGAGACTGCAATCGTCGTCCTGGAGGAAGTTCCATCCCTTTCCCCAGAAGGTCAGTTGCGTCAGGGTTCCCGTCTGGGGGGCCACGAAATCGTCGTAGCGATGCAGGGGAACCCAACTGCTGTTGTAATTGCTGTAGTAGGAAGGCATTTCGCCCTCCAGGGGTTGAACGTAGATGGTGGGATCGTCCTCGAGCCTGCTGATTCGCGTTGAGCCGCCCAACAGCCCGAAGGCCAGGGAGCCGGCCAGCAGGGTTCGAAACGCTGAAGATCGAGTCGGCATGTCGTATTGTCCTTTTCTTGAAATCCACCCTCGTGGATCACGTGGTCCCCGGCACATGGCGTTGTCGATCTCATCGACGTACGTTTCACCCTGTGCCTACAACCGTCTCTATGCCGGATCCCGGGACTATTTGGGTGAAATATTATTTTATTATTCAAACGAGGGCATTTTCGACCCCTGGAGTGAAAGAAAGCAGAATGTACCCGCATGTGAGTCAGGCTGGTCCCGATCAGACTGAGCAGGGAATTGATCTGATGACTGCCAATGGGGCTGAATGACGAGTTTGATCCGTTCATGACCCAGTATCTCATATCGCCGGGGCGATTCTGCTCCGTTTTCATGATCGTAACTCCTGACGTCCAAGGGCTATGCAGAAGACAATCACTGCCAATCAACGACGATCAAAGGTCGATCCCACAGGTCGGTGCACCTGCCAATCCATAAATTGAGGACACTGCTCCGCCGGATCCTGGGCATGGTGTTGCGTGCTCCGGGTTGCCAAGCGTCTGGTTGGTCCATGGAATCAGGCAAAGTGGAATGCTCATCGAGCCGGTCATGTCGTGGGGGAGAAGTCGGACCATGAACTGTTACTGGCCGATTGTCGTGAAGTAGGCTCGAAGATCAGGTGGGGGAAGAAGAATGCCCTCCTCGAATAACGATTCCGGATCCCGTTTGCAGACGAGGTGCCGAGCGATGTCCCGACGCTGTGTATCACGATCGTCGATGTAGCGCATGAGCCAGGGCAACGCAGCATCGCCAAACCCCTCGATTGCACGGATGCCGAGTTTTGCATCTTTGAATTGTTTGTTGTCGGCCAGATGTTCAAGCAGAATCGGCATGGCCTTGTCCATGGACTCGTGGCGACCCGATCTTCCAAGAACAGAGGCACACAGAAGTCTCTGTTGAACATCATTCGAAGCGAGTCCCCGACGAAGATACGTCTCGGCGATATCAATGTGCTTGAGCATGTACTTCGTGCCGCTCCTGGCATTGAAACAATAGGTAAAGCGATATTGCCCGCGGGGTCTGGGCAGGTCGTCGTCCCGGAGTCCTTCCAGCGTCACATCAAGCAGCGCCGAGGTGGGCGAGGCATCAAGCTCGCGCAGAACGTCTGCCGCGATCTGTCGTTGTTGCCAGTCGTCGGAGCCCAAGGCGAGCGTCAAGGCAGGCAACGCGACTTGTCCAAATTGGAACAGTCGCCTTCGTGCCGAGTCCGCGTTGAATTTCACATCGTCATCGCGTAGATCGCGCACGTAGAACGGGATCATGGCCAGTGATCGTTCTTGGTCCAGGAGGTCATGGGAATGGCGGCGGCGCAACTCGCCCTTCAGGCGATTCGGCCAGTGCGATTCGAGCAGATCCTCACCATGAAAGAGCACGATCGTCGGAATGAGGTGCACAATGCGTTTGCGATTCACCGGATGAAGACTAATCACCAGACACGTGCCCAGCACAAACCATCCCCCCAAAGCAAACCATCGCACGTGGCGGGGACAGGATTGCAGCTCCTTGATCTTTTTGAGTGATCGACCACATTCGGGGCAGATGAGGACCAGGTCCTTCGCGGCTCTTCCACTCGAAAGGTGGCCGGTCAGGTCGTACCCGCATCGACCTGTCCACAGCCAATGGAATGGTGACAATCGGCTCCAAGGAGGTGATGGACCGGGGCAGTATCGACGGATTGATCGCCACGTGACACACTTCACCAGCCCGCCCGACAGCAGGAGCACGAGGCCAATCGACCCGATCGAAGCCGCCAGCATGGTCACATGCCTTGCATGCACGTGCTCATTGATGAACGTGAGAAGCTCCATGGCAACAAGCCTCTCGACCGATTTCCGCCTTATGCATCAAGCCCGTCGCGA
>JAPULD010000111.1 GCA_027295365.1 Planctomycetota bacterium | reverse complement strand
CGTGGCCGGCGCCGACAAGGAAGTCGCCTGTTCGGATTTCCAGTCGTATCTGCAAGGCATGGAAAACGTCGAGCATCAGGTCAGGCATCTCATCCTCGCTCGGGCCGACCATGGCTTCACCGCCCCCCCCCAGCAAAAACTGAACATCGATCGCGTCGTCGATTTCTTCAGTTCGATGAAGGCCCTCGTCTCGGCGGAATCCGATCTGTGACCAACCTACCTGACTATCACGACGCTCTCATCAAGGCGTTGAGCATCGTCAACCCTCTTCTCGATCCGGAGACTGTCCCTCTCTCAGCATGCAGCGGACGCGTTCTCGTCGATCCGATCCGGGCAGATCGGAATCTCCCCCCTTTCAACCGAGCCCAGATGGATGGCTACGCCCTGCACGCTTCGGACATCGGGAAGGTGGAATCCTTCCCGGTCATCGCCACGATTGCGGCGGGCATGCCCGCTGATGTAGAGGTGCCGGTCGGTCATTGCGTCAAGATCGCCACTGGCGCGCCGCTTCCCGAGGACGTGGACTGCGTCATCCAGCATGAGAATTCGGATCGAAACGATCCCGTTCATTTCTCGATCGACACGATTGAGCCGGGACATGCGGTTCATCCTCTCGGCGCGGATGCGAAAGAAGGTGATGTACTCCTCGAAGCCCCGGCGTTATTGATGGCACATCACCTGGGTATCGCGGCGTCGGTCGGCGCGACTTCGCTGAAAGTCTCGCGCAAGCCCCGCGTGATCGTGTTGTCCTCGGGCGATGAGGTCGTCGAGGAGGGAGCCGAGGTCCTCACCCACCAGATCCGTAATTCCAATGGGCCTCTGGTGACTGAGTTGCTGTATCGCATGGGAGCCGAACCCCTGGCCAACAATCACGTCGAGGACGAACTCGAGGCCACGATTCGGATGGTGGATGGCTCGATCAAGACGGCCGATCTCGTCATCACGATCGGGGGCATCTCCGCGGGTGAGCGCGATTATTTCCCCACCGCGTTCGACGAGTGCGGCATCGAGCGAGCCCTGCAAGGAGCCTCGATCCAGCCCGGCAAACCCATCGTGGTGGGCAAGGCCCCCAACGGCTCCATCGTCGTCGGGCTGCCCGGCAATCCCGTCTCGGCCCTGGCCTGTTCGTGTCTGTTCGCCTGGCCCATCGTGAAGGTCATGCTGGGTCTGCCCCCCACATTGCCATGGATGAGCGTGACGCTGGGGGAAGCGGTCAAGCCCAATCCCCGCCGGAGGGCGTATCGACCGGCGATCATGAAGGAAGAGGCGTTCGTGCCCACATGGGCGGGTTCTGGCGACTTGTCCCACACCGCCCCGACGGATGGGCTGCTGGAATTGCCGGTGCAGGATGACCAAGTCGAGGCCGGCACGAAATTGAGGTTTCTGCCTTGGCCATGATGGAATGGTTCAATCCCCGGGGTGCCATGGACAGCGGAGCGAAGCGTAGTCGTCCGTGCCAGATTCATGTGTGATTCAAATGCCACGGACGACTCCCTTCGGTCGTTGTCCGTGGCACCCGGTCATTGAGGCGCGCTACACTGTTGCCATGAATTGCAGAATCCTATTGTTCGCTCAACTGGCCGAAGCCGTGGGTGCCCGGGAACTGGAGCTTCAAGTCGATGCCGAATCGACGGTCACCGAGGCGCTTGATCAACTCGCGTCAGACCATTCCTCGATTGCCATGATGCGTGCCAATATCGCGGTGGCCATCAATGATTCTTACGCCACGCCGACAACTCCATTGTCCGAAGGCTGCACGCTGGCGTTGATTCCTCCCGTGAGTGGCGGGTGAGTGCTACGACACTGCTCAACGCCTTCCGAACTGCTTCTCCAGATCCGCTAAGCTCAGTCGGAGCGTCGTGGGCCGGCCATGGGGGCAGTTGCTTGAACGCTCCACGGTCTGGCGATACGCCAACAGTTCCTCGATCTCGGGCTCGGTCAGCCGATCCCCCGCCTTGATCGCGGCCTTGCAGGCCATCATGTCCAGCACCTCGTGCAATGCCGCCTCGGGATCGTGGTTGAGCCCCATGTTGATCGCCTTCTCAAGGAAGTCATGCATGAAGTCCACGGGATCGACGTTGCGCTCGAAAAGCAGCGAACTGAAGGCATGCACTGCTACGGTGGTCGGTCCCATCAGTTCCGCTTCGATGCCGATGCGGGTCAGCAAGTCTTGGAGTTCTCCGATCGCCTCGGCCTGGTTTCGATCGACTTGGATCGTGGCGGGCATCAGCAAGCGCTGCGACTCCAGATTGCCCCCCCCGGAACTGGATTCGATCCGGGCCTTGAGCTTTTCGAACATCACCCGTTCGTGCAACGCATGCTGGTCGATGATGACGATGCCCTCGGCATCCTGGGTGACAATGTAGCTGGAGTGAATCTGCAGCACGTTTTCCACAGCCTTGACCCCCGGCAACTTTTCCTCATGCTGATCCTGAGGCTGCGGGTCCGTAATCATTTCCGGAGCTTCGATGGCCAGAGCCTCGCGAACTTCGCTGTAGATGAAGCCTTTTTGCTGGGGGTCGAGCCTCTTGAAGTAATCCACGAACGTGCTGGAAGCCGGAGTCGAGGAAGAACTTCCCAATGGTTTCGCTTCCAGGCCCGAGCCAAACTCAGGCAGCGGAGCCCCTGGAATCGCCAGCGCCCCGGCCAGGGACTGGGTTCGATTCAAGTCAAACCGGGGCGTCAGGTCCGCCTTGTGCAAGGTGGCGCGCACCGCATTGAGCACCGCGCCGTGAATGGAACTCTGATTTCGGAAACGCACCTCGGCCTTGGCGGGATGCACGTTCACATCCACCATCGAAGGATCGATCTGCAGGAACAAGACGATGGTGGGCCAACGCGAATGATCCAGCAAGCCCCGATACGCCTCCTTGATGGCGTGGCTTATCGACTTGTCGTTGATGAGGCGTCCATTGAGAAAGACGCGTTGGTGCTTGGAGGTGCCCCTTGCGATCGAGGGGCGACCCACCAATCCCCACATGCCGATGCCCCGCTCATTGGCCTTCAGTTCCAACAACTCTTCCCGGAGTTCATTACCCAGGGTCGACAACGCGCGATCCGTGGGTGTTTGCCGGGGTGGCAAATCCAGTTTCTGGCGTCTATCGATATGGAGCGTGAAGCCGATTTCAGGATGCGCCAGGGCCAGGTTCTGCATCATGTCGCTGATGCGCCCCGTTTCGGTTTGATCCGTGCGTAGAAACTTGCGCCGGGCCGGCGTGTTGAAGAACAGGTTGCGCACCGTCACGACGGTGCCGGGGGCACCGCCTGCGGGTCGTGGTTCACCCCCCACATCCCCCTCGATCTCGATCAGACCGGCCTCGACTTGTTCCCGAGGACGGGAGAGAATCGAGAGACGACTGACCGAGGCGATGGACGCCAGGGCCTCGCCTCGGAACCCAAGCGTGGCGATCGCATTGAGATCGTCGGCCTCGCTGATCTTGCTTGTGGCATGGGGCGCGATGGCCAATGGCAACTGATCGATCGCAATGCCCCCCCCATCGTCGGAGATCCGAATCAGCTCCTTGCCCCCCACTTCGATGGTCACATCGATTCGAGTGGACAACGCGTCGATCGAGTTCTCCACGAGTTCCTTGACCACACTGGCCGGTCGTTCGATCACCTCACCCGCGGCGATCTGGTTCACGAGCAGGGATGAAAGACGCTGGATGGGCATGTAAGGATTGTAGGGTGAAGGCATCAAGGCAACAGGGCATCAGGGCATTAAGGCATCGAGGTGTGGAGAAGACGTGCAGCGAGAAACGAATCTCATCGTTCGTGCTCCGAGTCGCTCACCGATGTCGGAGTTTTGGTCTGTTCAAAACCTGTCGATGTCTTCATCACCAGGGGATAGGGCCTGCCCCGACCAAAAGTCCGGGGGGAGACCTTGAGAATGATGGACGCCTGATAGCGTTTGAATTCGAACTGGTCGATCTTTCGTGTGACGCCGGTCACCAGCGACTCGTCGAAACCCGTTTCCCGGATAATACGAGCGGCATCCCACTCCCGGTCAATGTATCGCTCGATGATCTCGTCCAGTACCTCATATTCGGGCAGCGTGTCCTGATCCGTCTGGTTGGGCTTGAGCTCCGCGGAGGGGGGCTTGGTGATGGACGCCTCGGGAATAGGGGGGGTCGAAAATCCTAGAGATTCGTATTGCTCATTGATCCAGCGCGACAGGTCGTAGACCTGCATCTTGCGCAGGTCGCCAATGACGGAGATCGAACCCGCCATGTCGCCATACAGCGTGGAGTACCCCATCGCCAGCTCGGACTTGTTGCCCGTCGCGAGCAGCATCGCCCCGGTGGAGTTCGAAATGGCCATGAGCAGCAAGCCCCTCAGCCTCGCCTGGACATTCTCATCCGCGACGCCTTCAAGCCCCCCCACGCCAGCCAGACGATAGGTTCCCCGAGTCGTATCGTGCAGGTCCTCGATAGAGAGTTCATGCAGATCGCCCAAGCCTAGGGTGTCACTCAATGCCTTGGCATCGCGTAGTGATCCGACGCTGGAAAATTTCGAGGGCAGCATGATCCCGGTGACGTTCGATGGTCCCAGGGCGGAAGCCGCGAGAACGCAGACGAGTGCGGAATCAATCCCCCCGGATAATCCCAACAATGCCTTGGTGAGGGTCGTCTTCTGGGCGTACTCCCGAACCCCCAACACCAGGGCGTCATACAGTTCGCTCATCGGTTCCGATTCGACCCGTTGGACTTCCGGGAATGAAGTGGTTTCGAGAGTCGATTCCAGATCGATCGTTTTCGTACAGACCTCAAAACCAGGCAACACTGTTCGCATCGATCCACCCGGATCGAAGATGATCGAGCGACCATCGAAGATCAGGTCGTCGTACCCCCCGACTTCATTCACCATCACCACCTGTACTTTGTGTTCCCTCGATATGGCCTCGATCTGGGCTCGATGTCGGGTCCACTTCCCCAGCACAAAGGGCGTGGCGTTGAGGCTGACCAGAAGATCGCAGCCATCGCGAATCGTTTCGCTCACTGGGTCAACGTCGTAGCGTTGTTCCATGGCCACATCGCCGGCCCTCCAGATGTCTTCACAGATCAACAAGCCAATTTTTCGGCCCGCGATCTCGATGACGCAAGTCTTCTCCCCGGGATGAAAGTATCGATCGTCATCAAAGACGTCGTAGCCCGGCATCAGCCGCTTGTCGTAGGTGGCGAGGATTTTCCCCTGAGAGAGCACCGAGGCGCTGTTGTAGAAAGGCCTGCGTTGTGACTCGCAAATCCGGGGGTGCCCCAGAATGACATGCAGGTCACCTGCATACTGCGCCAGCTCAAGGCCTGCTCGTTCGCAAGCTTCGACGATCCCATCTCGGAAAATCAGATCCCGAGCCGGATACCCCAAGAGGGCCAGTTCGCAGGTGACAAGCAGATCGGCTCCATCCGCTCTGGCCTGATCGATGGACGCCTTGATCAGATTCATGTTGCCGGCCACATCGCCGACCAGGGGATTCAATTGGGCGAGGGCGATTCGCATGGTGGAGGCATTGTAGGTTCCTCGTGGGGGGAAGCGATATCCTCCTCCCGTTCGGATTCCTCCAGGGCATCAATCAAGGGGCGATCCACTTCATACAACTCGACGCCCCGGGCCTCCAGGTACGCCTGATGCATGGCATACCAGTCTTCCCAGTCGTTCGCCAGACTTCGCAACTGCAACAACTCCCGGGAGATCTGGTGACGGGTCATCTTGTCGGGGTGCTTCTGCTCCCGATTCTTCTTCAGGCCGATTCGATGCAACAGGCGATCGGTCGCTTCCATCCCCAGGATGACGGTGAAGATGTATCGCGCAAACTTGAGTCCCACGCCTCGGAGAGTGAACAGACGGCTGGTGCGCGTGATCGACGCGATTCGAAGCGGTCTCAGGGCGGGCAGCAGGATGATGAAGATATCCAGCCAGTTGCGCTTGGCGTATTCAAGACGGCATTCGGCGATCGTGATCTTCACGACAAACTCGATGAGGAATGCAAACCAGATGAGCGTCATCGCCGACCAGCACACCCACCACAACCAGAGAGACTTGTCGGGGACCAGCAATTCGACCACGAGCAGGGGCAACATCAACAGCGCCAGCACGATCATTGGCCAATGGAAACGTCGATCGACGTGTTTTCTCAGGATATCGTCGGAGATCACGATGACGGGTATGACGAACAGGTGAACGTGACGCACCCCGGGCCTCGGGGGGGGCAGCGCATGTCCTTTTCGAACCATCACGGGTTTTTTTGTCGTATCACTCATCTCGTACCACTTCCATGCTTCAACCCCCACACATCCCCTTCACTGCATTAATAATAGCTCTTGAAGGGGAATGCTGCATGTCCGAAAAAACGTCACCTCCGACGTGCCACCATGAAAAACCCGCATCTTTCGATGCGGGCTCGATTGCATATTCTGTTTTCAACTCGAATTTCAGTAGACCAGAGCGTTCGCACCTTCGATTGCTTCGATGACCTGACGCACGCTGAAGGGCTTGCGGAGAGCACTGTCGAAACCCTGGTGACGAAGCTGGGCGACCTGACCATCGGTGAGCTTGCTGCTCATGGCGATGACCTTGGTCATCTGCAGGTCGTCATGGTCACGCAGGATCTCGCAGACATCGCGGCCTTGATCGCCGGTCAGGTGGATATCCAGGAGCATGACATGGGGACGAAAACGCTCGCACTCAACACCGGCCTCGAAGGCGTTGGTCGAGGTGCGAACTTCGAAGTTCGTCTGCTCGCCCAGGATGGCGCTCAAGGTGCTGACGACATCTTCGTCGTCGTCAACGATGATGACGCGGGTGGAGCCGCTCATGAGTCCGTCCATGGGGATGCCATGGTTCTTCATGAACTTGACAAGGCTGCCGATGGGAATGCGTCGATCCTTGGATCCGGGAATGCGGTATCCACGAAGCTGTCCCGAGTCGAACCATTTGCTCACGGTACGGGACGCGACGTTGCAGATCTTTGCAACCTCACCGGTGGTCAGTACATCTTTCTCAAACAAATTCATGCATGCCTCGCATTTTTGCTGCTCAGTTTGAAGACTCCCTTTCGAGCCTTCGCACCGATCATCTATATGACCCTCACCAACCTGATCGGTTCACAACCCCATCGAGTTGATCCACACAGCCGGAAAGACCCCCAAAAAGCAGGGGTTTTAACGCGAATGAGGTCCGGGAATGGCCCATGTTCAGCGCGGATCCGGATGGCCCTCGACCACGACGCAGGATCCCATGGATTATGCCCCCCGCGTGCATGCCTTGATCGTTATCGGAAGGTGAAGATCAGTTTCCGGACGCATCCAAGGCGGATTCGACGACCTTCAGAAACCGCTGGACGTCCTCGGACGTGGTATCGAAGCTGCACATGAAGCG
>JAPULD010000110.1 GCA_027295365.1 Planctomycetota bacterium | reverse complement strand
GCGCACCAAACGCCATGCGATTGGTCCGTACGCCCTCGAGATCGATGACGATGAACCGGTTGCCATGGCCTGGATTGTAGAAAAGAGCGTTGTGGAAGGCGTCTCCCCAGAGCATGCCGCCAATCTGGTTGTGGATGTCCTGATCTCCATCGTGATCCAGGTCGGCAAACGAGACGCCGTGACCCTTTTGGAGGTGACCGAATCCACCCGAAAACGTCACATCGACAAACCGCTGGCCTGATTGGTTTCGCATCATGACGTTGGGCATGAGGACGTTGAAATTGGGCTCACCCGTCGCCAGATAAAAATCCTGAAAGCCATCGTTGTCGAGATCGCCAAACCCGGCCCCCATCGGCAACCAAGGATGATTCAGCCCCGCCTCGTCATAGACGTTCGTGAAGGAACCGTTTGCGTTATTGCGATAGAGCGCGGGTGGCGAAGCGGTGAATTCCCGACCCAGATAGTCGGCACAGACATCGCTGATCGTCGCGTCATAGGCCGCGACGAAAATATCCAGCCACCCATCGTTGTTGTAATCCCAGAACCACGTGGCGAAGCTTCGCCCCTCGGGAGCCATCACGTTCAGGCTCGAAGCCACATCGGAGAACGTCCCGTCCCCATTGTTGTGATACAGTCGATTGCGACCATTGTTGGATACATACAGATCCATCCAGCCATCGTTGTCGAAATCCCCAGCCGTCACGCCCTTGGTGAATCGATCGTTGGTGACCCCCGCTTCCGGCGCGATATCCGTGAATCGACCATCCCCATCATTGCGAAACAGTTGGCAGGGATAATCCCCTTCCGTATCGAATTCCCGGCGGGATTCGTTTCCCATGTACAGGTCGAGATCCCCATCATTGTCGTAGTCGATCCAGCAGGCGGTTTGCGTCGGCTGGGCCGGGGTGGCAAGCTTCGCCTCTTTGGTCACATCCTGAAACAGGTCGCGATCGGCGTCGTAGCGCAACAGCGAGTTTCGCATGCGGCCATTGTCCTTGAACCAGGCTCCCCTGAGAATCAACACGTCCGGATCACCATCGTTGTCGTAATCGCCCTGGATGCAATTGAGCCCGCCAAGCTGATCGCTCGCCTTCGACGATTCCGTCTTGTCGGTAAAAGACCCATACCCGTTGTTAGAATAATACCGCATCGACCCGGACAGATCGAACGTCGAGGTGACGAGGTCAAGAAACCCGTCATTGTTGAAATCATCGACAATTGATCCGCCGCACAGATTGAAATCATCGATACCGAGCGGGCCGGCGATATCGACAAACCGCCCCAGATCCTCCTCCGACGTCCAGGCCGACTCGGGCAGGCGGAATCGCTCGGGAATTCCGTCCGGATAGAGGTTCGCCTGCATCGCGGTCAGGTTCAAGAGCCACATGAATTCGAGATCCTCGAAACTGAGCTCGTCATCCGGGCCATAGTTGATTTCGAAGTATCGGATGTAGTCTGCCATGGCAAGCTTCGCCGGGTCATCGAGTTCGTGCTGACCACCCCCGGCGATCGGAAAAATGCAGCACTCGGCATTATGTCGATCAATGCAGTTCATGACTTCCGCCCGACGCAGATTGACCAGCGCTCGCAACGTGTACACGCTCGGATGAGGCACGGGGTCGTAGGTTGCGAAGATTTCATCGACGAATTGCATCGACGCTTCGAGATCACCCTGGTTGAGCATGTCAATCGCAAATTTCGCTCTGACGCTGGCGAACTCGATCGGCGACAGGTTGGGATCGTTCAATTCAATCTGAGCGTCACGGAGCCGATTCTTGCCAAAGAACTGGTCGTCACTATCTTCGAGGGCGGTTGCGATTGCCTCGAACTCAGCTCGGCAGGATTTCCACTCGACGTCGTCGTATGGAGTCTTCATTGCGCCGCCGGGTACTACTGATTCACTCTTCGCGCTCTCCTCTTCGCTGGATCCCGAACAACCAGTCAAGACGAACAGCCCCCACGATATCGCAATCGATAAACCAAACGCCAGATTGATGCGAGGGGGAGGGATTTTCAAGAGTGATGATCGTGGTGCCATCGCAAACGTGCGAAGTGATCGAATGGAAAATGAACCTCAATGAGATTCCCAGTGATGGATTATACGTCTCAGGGCCTGAAATGTTTGTTCCAATGGCGAGTTGAGACCGACCTCATACGAATTCGCCACCATCCTGCGTGTCAAATGAGAGAATTGACCCCCACCCCGGCTTGAGTAGGATGCCTACCGGGTTCACGGGGATCCGGGAAAGCGGGGATCCGGGGAACCGGGGGTCCGACTTCCGTGGGCTGGTAGCTCAGCGGTCCAGAGCAAACGACTCATAATCGTTTAGACGTCGGTTCGAATCCGACCCGGCCCATTTCCCCTCTCCCAGCCATCCATCCCGATTCGAGAGTGCCATTCCATATAGGTCACCATCGCATCTCGGCGGATTCCATGCGACGTGAGTATTTTTCGACGGTGGCCAGGACCAAGTCGTGGTCGAGATAGGGAATCGAGATTCGATGCTTCGCGGGGCCGGCTCCGGCGGTGTCGATCATCAACTGGGCGTGCTTGTGGCGACGATCAAACGGAGAATGATGCATCGAGACGACCTGCATGGTCTCGAAAA
Source organism: Planctomycetota bacterium (assembly GCA_027295365.1). GTDB lineage: Bacteria > Planctomycetota > Phycisphaerae > Phycisphaerales > SM1A02 > JADFSH01. Next base: position 11,294 of record JAPULD010000110.1, on the reverse strand, counting down.
AAGCGAGACTGACCCGCTTGGTCAAGACGCCACTTCGAAAACACAGAACGTTTTTCAGATCCGCCCAGGCCAGAAAACTCGTGACTCGGAAACCATGCCACATGAAAAACGGAATGAACACGAAACCCGACAGCAAACCCCAAGGACGATAGATCAAGGCCCCTGCGACCAGCGTCAGGATTAGCGAGACGATCAGCATTTTCTTGAAGTAGCGTCTCTTGCCCCTTGAATTCATCGCACGCCATTCGGGCTCTTCAGGAAGCGCCAGATCGGCTTGCAGTTCGTTCAGGATGCGCGGAACCTGCGTCTTGGGCAGGATCGGCACGAACCATTTCTGACTCAAGCTCGCTTCCTCGTCCATGTTCATTTCATCAATTCCCGCGGCGGTTTCAATGCGAATCGTCACCGTGCCGAACAAACGATGCAGGAGTGATTCCTCGATGGAAATAAATTGGACACGATGCCGGGGAATCGTCGCGCTGCGACGGGTAAAGAGGCCACATTGAAGTTGAAGATCCTCACCCACACGGCTCAAGGTGTAGTTGTGCAATCTCAAGATCGTCCATGTGATCGAGAAGAGATAAAGCAGGACCATGATGACCAAGGCTCCCCCCACCCCCACGCCGACCATGGTCAAGATCGTCCAATCCTTCACCGTGGCGGATCCCGTGTCGATGACATTGAATTTATCGAAGAGATCAAATTGCCAGGCCAAGCCGGCAAGGATGGCCACCAACGTCCAACCCCGGTTGTTTACCAGGCCAAGTCGGATAAGATCCTTCGTCGGCACCTGAATCACGATGTTGTCTGGTCCCTTGGCGATGGCTTCATCAGCCTCGGAGACCGGGCTCCGACGATCGGCGAACACCCGATTGCGCATGGTGGTCACATCGGAAACATGCAATACGCTCAGGACCGCCTCGGGTTTTGCACCCCCGGCGGTTTCGATCTTCACGACGGCAACGTTGATCATTCGATGAAATGCGTTTTGTACGAGATCGATGTTTTGAATACGCTCGAACGGAATGTGACGCTCACTGCGAAAAATCAAGCCCTGCCGAACGATGATCTCATCGGACGCGATCACGTACCGCAAAATCATGTACTTGTAGATCTCCGCAATGATCGCGAAGACGATTAATCCCATGCCCCAGATCTCCCATTTTTCACCCTTGCCGAAAAGAAACACCATGAGACCTGGCACGATGAACCAGGACACCCATTTCCAGATATTGAAAAAGGGTGAGGTTCGATGCAATCGGCGTGGAGCGTGGGGTTGGGAATCATTCATCGAGAGTCTTCTCCCGTTGTATGAGGAAATCTCGCAACGCCAACGCCGTCTCTCGGGTAATCCCATTCTGCGTCACGGTTGAATGCGTCGTGCCGGCGGTGTGAATGGTGAGCACGGCCAGTCCATAATGCCGCAGAATCGGCCCTTGCGTGACATCGGTGTGCTGAACCCGATTGCGGGGCACATTGATGACCTGACGCCACACGACCCCTTTGTGAATTTCAATTCCCTTGGGCGTCACCCTGTATTTCGTGCGGCGATGCTCCCACATCGGGTATCGAATCGAAAAGTAAACGAGTAGAAGTGTCAGGGTTCCCCAAATACCAACCAGAAGCAGCCTCAGCCAAGTCGGCCCAACGCCGTTCCAGGCAAGAACAAACAAGGGTATTCCCCCACTAATTGCGACAAAGAATGTCGCAATCCACCAGCCAATCGATTCGGTCTTGATGTACCGAGGATCAGCATCCCGAAGGACGCCATCGGCCATGGCGAAAACTTCATCGGTTTGATCAACCAGACTCGTGGAAGCGATAGGAGAGGGATTGGAATTTGGAGATTCCACTGCGACCCGGGAGTCATGTGAATCCGAGGCTTCAGGGGTTTCCGAAGCGTCACGAGGAACCTGCGGATCGGAGGAATCAGGGGCGGTTGCGTGATCGGCACTCGGTGAAGCCTGATGCTCCAACGTCTCGTCCCGATCCATTGAATCCTGATCTATATTTTTCACACGATTCCTTCGAGATTGATCGCCACGTCAATCGGCAAGTATCCCAGAGACACTTCAGTGTACCTTTAATACTCAACTCTTTTCATGTCTCTTTCAGATCACACCCGGACACTTCAGATCGCTAGCCCCCCACAGCAGTCACTTAGTCCCACAAAACAACCGGCCCCTCGGGTGTGACGTCCTTGGTGAACGTGATGATGTTGTCGCTGCCCTCGAACCCCTGATCGAAGCGGAAGATGTTGTCGGGGATGGTCTGACCATCGACCTCGACCTGGCCGCACTCCATGCTCGTGCTCAAGCTCATGTTGCTTCCATCGGGGCCGATAAATGTACCCACCCATTGATCGAACGGAGCATGCAATTGGTAGGTGATGGAATTCGGATCTTGACCATCACGAGGACCTCGGGTGCCGAGCAGGACTGACTGCCCGCCAAACGAATCTCTCCAGGCTTCACGAAAGTTATTCGAAAACAAGGGGCGATGTGCGTACGACACGTTGGATCCGTTCGGTATGGAAAGGTCTGCACCGAATGAATCGTCCCAATGGACTCCGATCGCCGGGTCGTACACATCCCAGTCGTAATCCTCGTCCACGACGACGTTGGGGCTGCATTCAACGGGGCTCACGCATAGTTCGGGAGAGAATAAATTCTGCATGATGCAGACGCTGTACAGATTCGCGGTCGTATTCTGCGATTCGTCCATCGCCCCCTTGCCCGGCACGACTATTTCCTTGCCATCGATGAGCATGGGCAAACGCCGAATAAAACCCGGTATTGGCATGATGCCATTAAAATCCCGGGAGAAGACCAGCATCGACTGATGGATACCCCGCAACTGGAGTGCATCTAGATTGTGTCGTTGTGCATTTCGAAGTCGAGGCAACGAAACGGCGATGTACGCGATCACCCCCCCCACGATCAGCAGGATCACCAGAATTTCAATCTTGCCGAGACCCCTTCGCATATTGATCATTCCCCTCAATCCCAGATCAACGTCGGACCATCGTCGGTCATGGTTTTCGTGAAACCCAGGATCGCATCGAGGCCATCGGGGCCATCCTCGATCTTGAAGATGTTGTCGGGTTGATATTCGCCATCCTTGGTAAACGTCATGTTGCCGGGTGTGAATGTCTCCAGGAACTTGATGTTGCCATCAGCGAACACCATGTGCCCGGCCCAGGTCTGCTGATCGCGACCATAGGTGTAGGAACCCGGGTTCTGAACTCCATCCTTGGGTCCCCGATTACCCAGCACGGGAAAACGGGATGTGCTGTTCCAGTTTCGATCGAAGCGACGCCCATACAACGGAAGATGGGCGTAGGAGACGTTCGAGATGTCGGAGAGGTCGGCCTCGAATCGAGGATCCCAGAATTGGCCCTCGGCCGGTTGATACGCGCTGTAATCGTAATCCGAATCGACCTCCACCCAATTGCTGAACTCATTGGGCGAGATCAGGGTATCGGGTTTCAGATAGCCCAGCCCGATCATCGCGGAATACAGGTTCGCGGTCGTGTCGAGGCTTCTTGATCCATACTCGCCAAGTTCGCTGGGAATGAGGAACGTTCCTCGATTATCCAGAGCCTGGATGTAGAACGCATTATAGATCCCCTTGAGCCGAATCTGATCCTCCATCGTGTAGAGCGTGCCTTCCTTCGTCGCCCCCTCCCCAGTCACGGCCTTGTTCATCGACGTGCCGAGAATCGACCACAGGACGGCAATCATGGCCACTGCGATAAGCAACCCCACCAGACCTTGCCCACGCCTAACGATGCGTTTCATTTCATTTCGAGGTTCAATTCCAGTCATGACCAAGAACTCCTCTCCCCCCGGAATGTGACCTATTCGACCCGAGAGTCTAGGCGGCTGGGCTCATGGGAACCCTGATCCGCGAGTCTCAATCCTGTTTTCCAGGCTTTGGCAATTGCCTGAGGATGGGCTCAAATCGCTCGCTGGCGATTTCGTCGAGAAAATTTTTCACTTCGCGAACCGACTCGCTATACCCATTCACGATGTAACGATTACGACCCTCGGACCCATTAATGGTGATGCGATACGTCAACCCCTTGGGTAGGCCCGTCGATTCTGGCTTGGTTCGAAACCAATCGTTTCGTTCGAGTATGCCCAGAAATTCGCCAATCTGGTCATCAGTCATGGAGCCGGTCCAGGAAGTGCGCCCATTTCGGGCTTCCATGCCTCCCCCGAATCCCAGGGTTCCATCCCGAGTCACGGTGTACAACGCCGCGGATCCCCCATCCTGATTCAACATGCTCAACGTGAGTTCCACGCCCCCGGTTCGCCCTGATGGGTTAAACTTCGTGGCCGCGCATCCATCCATGAGGAAGATCAAGGCCATGATGAGGCATGACCTTCCGACTCGACAGAGCACATGATTTAATCGGATCATCATCGATAGATTGCGTAGGGGTCAGGCCCAAAGTCATAACGAATCGGTGCCGTGGCTTCACTCGCCATGCGAGTATCCGAGGCCCAGGCGAGTTGCGCCAGGAGCCTCACCAGTTGCATCGAAGCGGGATCGGGGGAATCGATGGTCGCCCTTTGCACGAATTCCCAACGGCGTCCCTCTGCCGTGAACCTGATCAGATCGACGATCTCGTCGTGTCCGGGTTCGATGAGCGAGAAATTGACTGGCTCACTTCCATTTTCAGGATCGGCGAATCCGAGTTGCTGGGCCAGACTCCAGACTCCCGCGACCTGCCTCCGATTCAAGCGACGGACGAGCGGAGGCATCGAGTCCGCCCCGAGAGCCGCACTTTCTCCATAATAAAGCGATCCATCAGGAAACAGGACGCAACGACTCGGATGGAGATGAGCCTCGGGACGATACGAGACCGAATCCCCCAACATGACGGTCAGGTCGAGTGAAAAATCCATCGGGGTGACGGCAAAAGGATCATCCGAGACGCCTTGGGGCGACGAACACCCCGATCCCAGAGCCAGAAACACAAACATCACGACAATTGACCGCATACCAGAAGTGTATGGGCGTGGAAGAGGCTGTCCAATGCGGAAGCTGGCCCTCGACAACTCATGCTCGGATTGTTGAAAATCACCTTTGGACTTTGTCCAAGCCGTGCCTTGGCGATACCCTGCTCTCGCCTATGGAAACCAGCAACCTTTGGATTAACGACTATCTCGATTCCCCGATCTCTCCTGAGGAACAGGCCGATCTGCTGACGCAGGCAGGCTTTCCGCACGAGGGTTCCAAATCCGTGGAAAATGGCGAAGATGTCCGACAGGACTTCGAGATGACCTCCAACCGAGGCGATTGCGTCTGTCATCTGGGCCTGGCCCGGGAGATTGCCGCACTCTCGAAACGCCGGCTCAAGATTCCCGAAGCAATACCCACCCCCACTGGGCCCCCCGCTTCGGAATCGGCCACGCTGATCAACGAGGAGCCGGACCTGTGCCCCTTGTATACGGCTCGGGTGATCAAGGGAATCAAAGTCGGCCCCTCGCCCGAGTGGCTGGCCAAACGACTCCGGGCTCGAGGGGATATTCCCCGGAACAACGTGGTTGACGCCACGAACTTCGTCAATTTTGAATGGGGTCAACCCACCCATGTCTTCGACCTCGATCTCCTGAAGAAAAACACCATCATCATCCGCAAGGCGAAGGTGGACGAGCGTTTCCTGCCCTTGGGTGAAGGTGAAACGGAAATCAAGCTGACTCGCGACGACCTCGTGATCGCCGATGCCGAAAATGCAGTGGCATTGGCGGGCGTGAAGGGCGGAGGATTGACGGCGGTCACGGAAAAGACCAGCGATATTCTCATCGAGGCGGCGACGTTCAATCCCGTCAGTGTTCGCAACACGAGCCGAAGACACAACATCATTACCGACTCGAGCTATCGGTTCGAGCGGGGTGTGCATCCGGGTCAGGTCAACGATGCCGCCGATCGGCTCGTGTGTTTGATCCTGGAACTCGCGGGAGGCGAACTCTGCGAAGGCGTCATCTCAGAAGGAAAGCCCATCCCGGATCGCCGCCAGATTTCCATGCGAACGGATCGTTGTCGAAAGATCATGGGCGTCCCCATTCCCGACGACACGATGGTTGATGCCCTGGATCGGTTGGGCTTCGACCCCAGACTCGAAGGCGAGCGGATCGAATGCACGGTGCCGATTCACAGACTCGATGTCGAGCGTGAGATCGACATCATCGAAGAGGTGGGCCGGGTGTTTGGTCACGACAACATCCCCATGAAGGACGCGATCGAGATACGGGTCGCGCCGCCTCAGCCGACGATCGAGGCAAGATCCGCCGTGAGCGACGTGTTGGTGGGGATGGGTTTCGTCGAGTCTGTGACGCATACATTGGTCCCCGAGAAACACGCCACTCTGTTTCTGAGCCCCGGAACGACGCCTTTGCGAGTCGATGATGATCGAGCGAAGGCCTGGCCCATCCTGCAGCCATCGGTGCTGCCCAGCCTGCTTCGTGTCAGGGCCTCCAACCACGCCAATGGCGTTGAGCGCCTGAAACTCTTCCAAGGCGCATCCACCTTCTGGCGCACCCAAGAGGGACATCACGAATCCATCAGACTGGGTATGGTTCTCGATCTCGAAAATGAACACGATGGTTTGCGTCCCGTTCGAGGCGTGATCGAGCGAATCGTGCGTCTCCTGCTGGGCCCCGACGCCCAGGTCGATGTGCGTCCCGACGATTCGGTGCCTTGGTTCACGCCTGCCGCCGAAGTGAGTGCGGGTGGACGCGTGATCGGCCACATGGGCGTCTTGCCGAAGAAACTCGTCAGTCAATTCGAACTTGATATGCCCTTGCTCGGCGCGGAACTCGATCTGCAGGAGTTCTATGCGACCTACCCGCCCGACAAAGAAGCCCACCGCCTGCCCGCTTTCCCGGCCATCACGCGTGATGTCTCGGCGATCGTCGATGAATCACTCGCCTGGAACGACTTGCATCGAACGCTTGACGTCTTGAATCTTGATCATCTGGTGGCGATCGAGTTCGTCACCGTCTTCCGGGGCAAGTCGATCGAATCGGGGCGCAAGTCGCTCACGTTTCGCCTTCGATTCCGCGCCGATGATCGAACCCTCAAGCACGAGGAAGTGGATACGCAGATGGATCGCGTGATCGAGACGATGCATCAGACGTTCAGCGCCGAGATCCGACAATGACCCATACGCCCGACGAGTCGCCCAACTCCCTGAAGCTCCAGAGAGTTGAACAGCTGATTGAAACATTGGGAGAGAAATCACCCACGCCTGGGGGCGGGGCGGTCGCATCAATTGTCGGCGCACTCGGGGCGGCTCTTGCTCGCATGGTGGTCAACTATTCCATCGGGAAGAAAAAGCTCGCCCAACACGATGAGCTGCATCAGGAGGCGATCGAGCGACTCGGGTTGTTCGCCGAGCGGGCTCTGCAACTCGCCGACGATGACGCCGAGGCGTATGGGGCTCTCAATGCCTTGATGAAACTTGACAAGGACGATCCGAAAAGGATCGCGGCATGGGAAGAGGCGGTGGATCGGGCCATGACCCCACCCCGCGAAACGCTCGGCGTGTGCCTGGGTCTGCTCCATCTGCTTGAATTGCTGGACGATGCCACGAGCAAGATGCTGCGCAGCGACCTGATGATCGCGGCCCTGCTTGCCGAGACCGGTGCGCAGGCCGCCGCCATCAATGTCCGGATCAACCTGACCTTGCTGGAAGATGCTTCGAAGGTGCAAGTCATCGAGATGGAACTTTGCCGCATGCTCGATGTCGCCATGCGTTTGAAGAATGCGATCGTCAAAGGTGGCAAAGCTTCGAGCTGAAGCCCGATTGCCGATCTCGCCGATAGATACTCTTCCATGCCCCCAGAAGACTATCTTGACATCGATGGCCTGCGCAATTTCCAGCAAAGCGACATCTCCGAATCCAAGACCAAGAAACGAGGCAAGAAATTCCTCTCGATCTGGTTTCAATGCTGTCACACGTATGGTCGCATCAACCGGAACAAGGCCGGGAGCATGTACGCCGGGCATTGCCCTCGTTGCGGGGCTCGGGTTCAGGCGATGATCGGGCCGGGCGGTACGTCACAACGCATGTTCAAGACAGGTTGATTTCGGGATTCCACAAGAGCATGAAAAAGGGAGCATGGCATGCCACGCTCCCGTCTCCTCCGCCCATTCACATGCTCAGTTTTTTCAGATGATGCGCCGGGGTGCGTTGCTGGGCGTTTCGTCCAGCGTAATCTGAGGGTCTGGCGACTCTGGCTGGATCGGTGCCGGCGTGGACATACTTGCTTGTGGATTCTGCATTGGCTGGGCCTGGATCGGCTGGGGCGGGGCGTTCGAAGGCTTCATCAATGGTGCCTGAACTTTCTGATGCGGATCATTGGAAAGCCTGTTCAATGCGTTGGAGGCGCGATTGCCTCGTGCTCCCACCTTGACGCCGGACGCTTCCTCCTCGATGTCCGGATCGACTCTCAACGTATCGCCTTGCAGGATCGCCAGTTCAACACTCCCGCTGTATCGAAGATACAGAAGCGCCGTGCCCATCATGCACGCCAGCGGCAGCATGAAATATTGCGCGTAGTAGACGAATGGCCCTATCGCACTGACCGGGCCGGTCGCATAACCATCCACGTCCCTGGTCATCGTTTCGTAACTGGTCAATGCACCGTCGGACCATGGCAAAGACAACGTCTCTCCCAGGGGCAAGACGAGGATGCCCAGGACAAGCCCGAGGTTGAAGGCTCCCACAATCTTCTCGCCACCCCGTAGTGCCGTCCCCGCGGTGATCAGCACCGAAAGCATCAACATGGGCAGGATGATGATCATGCCAACCGTACCGAAGCCCTTGGCGCACCGAGTCAGGAAAGACAATGTCTTGTCATATCGACTCAGGATCAGAGTTGACGCCGCCTCGTCGTTTTCATCTTGATTCGATTCATCTGCGATCGTCTCTCCCGTCGCCGAGGCGACGGCGCGGATCGCCTGGGCAGGATCATCCATGGAATCCGGTTCTTCCGCTTCGAACGTGTCTGATTGGATGATCAGCGGACTCTCGAGTGCCGTTTCATCCTCCGTCCAACGGATATCCGTATAGCTGATCAATGCCCACACGCTGAGCTGTGCGAACAATCCCAAGCCGATGGCGCAGCAGCAGAGGAAAATGGCGCGGCGGAGTCGCATAAGCGATGCGCCGATGGTAATGGCTTGTGACGAGGGCATGCAATGCTCTCCACTGGTTTGAATCCGTACTTCGGCAAAATCGATGCCGACGTACTTAGGCCCATTGGCTGCACATCGGCCCGATCAGAAGGCGCGATAAGTGAAATCCGAGAGTGAAGGGGTATCCCGAACCCGCTCGACATGCTTCATGGCTCACCTATCATGTCCTTCCGATCGTGATCCAAGCCTCCCTGAGCGAGATAATACGGTTCTCCAGTTCCTCAAGGTCCGATACATGCCCCCCACCTCCCATCCTGAATTGAGCATCCACGATGAAGGATTGCTGCAGGGAATCATTGCGGGTGAGGCCAGAATGTCCCCCCAGCAGGCATTGGATCTGTATCACACGATGCCCCTCCAGGAATTGGGACGATGGGCTGATGCTCGATGTCGAGCCGTGCATGGGGATCACTTGCGCAGCTATGTCATCGATCGAAATATCAATTACACAAACGTGTGCACCGCCAAATGCACCTTCTGCGCCTTCCGGCGCGATGGGGACGAGGACGACGCCTACACGCTCGAGTACGACACTCTGTTGGACAAGGTCGATGAACTCGTGGCGATCGGGGGTACGCAGATCCTCATGCAAGGCGGGATGAATCCCGATCTGTCCCTCTCGTGGTACACGGATCTTCTGAGCACGATCAAGTCCAAGTATCCATCTGTCCACCTCCATGCATTCAGCCCTCCCGAGTTCATCGAGTTCATCCATTTTTTCGACCCTCCCGGAAACAACATTCGAGCGAAGTTGATGTGGGTGATGACAAAGCTCAAGGATGCTGGACTGGATTCCATCCCGGGCGGGGGTGGTGAAATCTTCGCCCCGGCAGTGCGGCGAAAGATCGGTCTTGGCAAGTGCGACGCCGAAGCCTGGCTCACGACCATGCACGTCGCCCACGAATTGGAGATGAACACGTCCGCCACGATGATGTTTGGACACATCGAGGGCTTCGCTGATCGAATCCACCATTTTGACCTGGTGCGAGACTGGCAAGACAAGTCGATCGACGATTTCGCGGCAGAAGGTGGAGGCCGGTACAAGGCGTTCATCTCCTGGCCATTCCAACGAGAGAACACTCCCTTGGGACGCTGCCCTGAATGGGGCCAAGGCGAGGGCGACGACCTGAGCCAGCCATTCCCTGGTGATGTCGTGGCCCAACTCGATGGAGCTGGCGAAAAAACCGCCGATCCGCTCTTTGGCCGACGCGTCAAGCAAGCCGGCGCGAGCGATTACCTGCGCACGCAGGCCATCAGCCGCCTGTACCTCGACAACATTCACTCCATCGGCGCGAGTTGGGTTACCATGGGCCCCAACATCGGGCAGGTCGCCTTGCAGTACGGCGCCAACGACATGGGTTCGGTGATGATGGAGGAAAATGTCGTCTCGGCGGCCGGCACCACGTACTGCCTTAATGAACCGACGTTGTGCCACTTGATTCGCGATGCAGGCTTCATTCCCGCTCAGCGGAACAACGAGTACAATCTGTTGAAGATCCACGACGATGATGCGTCACCCGACTTGATCATCGACGACTGGTCTACGCTTCGATCCCAGAAGTTGCATATCGAGCAAGAGAACGATCAGGCATCCCCGGTTGAATTGACCATCGAAGCGGCCCAATCAATCGAATGATCGCTTGCCCTATCGATTAGGGCTGGGGCACCACCATCCGATTCACGTGCTGGTCCCGGACGTGTCGCACCGCTTCATCCAAGGCGGCATCAAGGATCGGGTCGGCCCCCGCGCTGTACATCCCGGGGGGCGCGGCCTTCACATCAGGCTCTACCCCCACGCCTTCGATCAAGTCCGTGTATTTGGATAGCCTGAAGGTGGGATACATGAGTATCGTTTCCTCGCCTACCTTTTCAAAAGTGGCCGGCAGAACCGCCCCGGCGGTGCGCTCCCCCACCAGCGTCCCGATCTCATAGTGCCGAATGCCATGCGCGATGACCTCCTTGGCGCTGCGGGTCATGGAATCGATCAGGGCGATGACCGGCTTGCCGGTCTGTTCGTGATAGTCCCGCAACAATCGCATCAGCCGGATGGCCATGTCGGCGCTGCCGCCCCGACCTCGAAGGTC
>JAPULD010000011.1 GCA_027295365.1 Planctomycetota bacterium | reverse complement strand
GCGCCCTCACTTCCAGCGCGACGCTCATCGACGCGGTGTCCACCTTGCACAGCAGATCGTCGGGCAGGTAATTGCACAAGTCGTAACGCCTCAAGGCCTGCATCGCATCCCACCCCGGCATGTGCTCGACGGGATCGTTGGGCCTTCGCCCCAGCAGGAGCTTGATCTGCTCCTGGTTGAAAATGGACTCCATGGTGAGAATGCCCAGCGCAGGAAGGTCGCGGGCCATGACCCCGAGCCGCCCCAGCTTGTGACGCTTGGTCTTGGGGTGAGCGCTGCGACCAAACCAGCGGGGTATCCATTTGAGCACGCGACGATGACGCATCAAGGCGCGGGCGTGCATGTAGCGATCGTACCCCAGAAAAAGTTCATCGCCCCCATCCCCCGAAATGGCAACCTTGACGTGTTCGCGGGCCGCCTTGCTGACCCAATAGGTGGGAAGGATGGAGGAGTCGCCAAAGGGCTGACCCAGGATGTCGATGAGCCTGATCAGGTCGTTGGCCGGATCGATGGAGGGTTCGAGGGTGGTGTGATCAGTCCCCAGATGGTCGGCGACGAATTGCGCGTGCTCCGATTCGTCGTAGCGAACATCGGGCATTTTTACACAGAACGTGCGCAGGTCTGGTTTGTGCTTCTTGGCGAAGTGGGCGATGAGCGAGGAATCGACGCCTCCACTGAGAAAGCAGCCCAGGGGGACATCGGCTTCGAGCCTCGTCTTGACCGCGTTCTCGATCAGCGTCTCGAAATCATCGAGGGGTGTTTCCAGCCTTTGCTTGGCCGGGATCAACTCTGCGTTCAGATCGACGATGTTGGGTTCGACCTGCTGCACCCCAGCGCGATCGTAGATTGTCTGACCCGCATGGTTGTAGCCAAGCTGCAGGTATTGCTCGACCCAGTGCAGTCGGCGGGAGACTGGCTTACATCCATCCAGGGTGGCCAGGCATTTCGCGTCGCTGGCGAAGGCCACGGTGGCCTGATCGTCGTTGATGCCCCAACGCATGTAGAACGGTTTCTCGCCAAACCAGTCGCGCCCCAGCATGAGCGAACCGCGGGTGCGATCCCAGATCGCGTAGGCGAACATGCCTTCGAGGTGTTCGTTGAGTTCGTGATGCCACTGGCGATAGCCGTGGATGAGCACTTCAGTGTCGCTGTGATCGGTCGTGAAAACGTGGCCCTCGGCTTCGAGTTCCTGACGCAGTTCACGATGGTTGTAGATGCAGCCATTGAAGACGAGGGCGAGCAGTCCTTCGGACTTGTCGCGCCCCTGCTTGGAGATCATGGGCTGCTCGGGAGATTCGAGATCGATGATGGAGAGCCTTCGATGCACGAGGGCGATCTCGGTGACGATGACACCATCGGGAGTCTCGTGTTCCACGCGATCACGAAACCGACCTGCTTTGTCTGGACCCCGGTGCACGATGCGCGCGTCGATCGCGTCGAGCCATTCATCGGGAATGGGGTTGCCGCTCTTGCAGAGAATGCCGCCAATGCCACACATGATGAGAGCATAGGGAGTCTGGCGAGAAAATTGTGAAGGACACACCGGGTCGAAATGAAAAATGGAATCGACATGAGTCGATTCCATGAAGGATTCCTTGTGCTGCCCCAAGGGCTTCAGGAGTCGGAGGTCGAATTCGTCTGGCGAATCGAGTCGAGTAACTTGATCAACTCGTCGCCCATCAGGCTGTGCGGAATGTGAGGTTCGCCCGGGAATTCCTTGATCGAAGATTCGATGCCAAGCATCTTGAGTCGGGCGTGGGTCTCCCGGGAGAACTTTTCGGAAGGCCCTAAGTCTTTTTCGCCCCAATACATCGAGACGTGCATTCCGGTGAGGTTCTCCAGTCGATCAAAGGACGGCCCCGGGATGGCATAGCCCGGAAAGACGGTGACGGACTGGAACTTGTCGGGGAATTGCGACGCGATGTTGAAGGCGCTGGTACCGCCATTGCTGTAGCCGGCGATATGAAACTTTCCGTCTTCGATGTTGTACTCTTCGAGAACGCTGTCGAGAAGTTCTTCCAACTGGAGATGGCCTTCGCCCACGAAAAAACTCATGGTGCGCGGCGCCGCGGGCGCGATGACGATCCATCCATGCCGGTAAGCCTGCATGCCCCAGAATCTGGACAGGGAACCTTGGGCCCCGTTGATGTTCTGGTTGCCGCCCGCCACGCCAACCAGACCTGGATAGGACTTCTCGGGATCAAAGTCCTTGGGCAGGACCAACCAGTATTGGATCTCCGTGCCGTCCTGGGTCGTGTAGGTCAATCGCTCGGGAGCAGGGGGAATGAAGAATCGATCATCCTCGCGCAGGACATCGAGCTCCGGATCGGTCTGTATCAGATTGACATTGCCAAAACCGAGACGCAAGGATTGGTCGAGCGCCTCGAACGCCTCGTCGATCTGATCGGTCAATGCGTATTCACAGGCGAGGTTGTACCAGGCAGTGGCCGCGAAGATGGGGCTGTACGTTGCATTGCGATGCGCCTCGATGGCACCCTGATAGTCCCCAAGTCGGTGCCGGGCGGATCCCAATCGGCTCCACGTGGTGTAATTCTGGGGTTCTAGTTCCACCACCTTGCTGTGGCTGTCAACGATCTTCTCCCAGTCCTGCATTTGCCAATGTGAGGCGGCCAGCGACAGAAGCGCCAAGTCCCGCTCGGGTGGGGGGTTCAGGAATTCATCGGTCCCGGAGCGCATCGCCTCGATCGCGTTCAAGGCATATGCACGAGCCTTGGGTTGGAAAGCGTAGATCACGACCAGACTGCCCAGCAGGATGACGATGATGAGGACACCCTTGAGGAGCGATTTCTGTCGGGGCTTTGAGGAGGACGTGTTCGTCGGATCGACTTGGACAGGAGCATGTGTCGAATCGCTGTCGGGTTTTGCGTTGGGGGAGGAATTCTCGGTCATCAGAGGCACTCCGATCTTGGCATTTCATGGCACGCTCGAAGAAGCGTGTGCGTTCATGGTAATTCATGCCAGGAAATTGCGCAGGATCACCATGATTCGACGCATGGAAAACCGGGAGTTTCGCCAATGCGGCAAACATTTTCTTGGTAAATAGGGGTTCCTTGCCCACAATTCTGTTGCGCCAAATACTTACGACTCCGGGAGATGGGATCTGACGTGCAATTCCTCGAGCTGTGTGAGATCGACCGGCCCAGGGGCCTCGGACATGAGATCCTGTCCCGTCTGGGTCTTGGGGAAGGCGATCACGTCGCGGATATTCTCGGTGCCCACGAGGAGCATGCACAATCGATCAAGCCCAAAGGCGATGCCACCCATGGGCGGGGCGCCGAATCGCAGGGCCTTGAGCAGGAAGCCGAATTTCATCTCGGCGTCCTCGGGCGTGATCCCCAGAAGTTCAAAAGCCTTGCGCTGCACGTTCTGGTCGTGAATACGAATCGAACCGCCGGCGATTTCCGAGCCATTGCAGACGAGGTCGTATCCCGCGGAGATGCAACCTCCCGGATCAGTCGCGAGCTTCTCCATCTGATCGGGCATGGGGGACGTAAAGGGGTGGTGCAAAGCGTTCCATCGACTCCCTTCCTCGTCGTATTCAAACATCGGGAAGTCGATCACCCAGACGAAGTTCCAGAGACTCGGATCGATGAGATCAAGGTCGCGCGCGATCTTGTTGCGCAGCTCGCCCATCGCCTTGGTGGCGATGTTCCAGGTGTCGGCGGTGAAGAACACCAGATCGCCTGGTTCGAGGCCAAGTCTGGTCTTCAATTCATCGGCGATGGGGCCGATGAACTTGGCGATGCCGGTTTCGAATCCGTTGCCGGTGTACTTGACGCTGGGGGCTCCACCCGCCTTGAAAGTCTTGACGAACTCGCTGCAGGCGTCGGTCATCTTCCGCGTCATCTTCTCGACGCCGCCCGGGATACGCATGGCCTTGACCACGCCCTTGTCCTTCTCAAGCGCACCGGTGAAGACCTTGAAATCCATTTTCGCGGCGAGGTCGGAAATGTCCTCTAATTCCAGACCAAAACGCAGGTCAGGGCGATCGATTCCATATCGCTCCATGGCGTCATGCCAGGAGATGGTCTTGATTTCGCCAATCTCTACGTCCAGGATGTCCTTCCACACTTTCGTCACGAAACGACCCATGACGTCGATCACGTCGTCGCGATCCACGAAGCTCATCTCCAGATCGATTTGCGTGAATTCCGCCTGACGATCGGCCCGGGGATCCTCATCGCGAAAACACTTGACGATCTGCATGTAGCGATCGCACCCGCCCACCATGAGGATCTGCTTGAAGATCTGGGGACTTTGTGGCAAAGCGTACCATTGTCCGGGGTACAGCCTTGAGGGAACGATGAAATCCCGTGCGCCTTCAGGCGTCGTCTTGATCAGGAAGGGCGTTTCGACTTCCAGAAATCCCTCATCGCCAAAGTAGTCACGGGTCAGCCTCGTGAGCTTGTGTCGCGTCGTGAGGATCTCCTGCATCCGGGGGCGACGCAGATCGATGTAGCGATACGCGAGCCGCTTTTCCTCGGCGATCTTCTCCGCATCATGCTCATCGGGAAGGATGGGCGGATTCTCGGTCTTGTTCAGTATTTCCAATTCAACCGCGGCGAGTTCGATCTCCCCCGTGGTGAGCTTCGGATTTGCCCCGGCTTCGCGCATTCGCACGAGGCCCTTGATGGCCACGACATCCTCTCGACGCAAGGCCTTGGCCAAGGTCACGACTTCCTCGGCCACGTCTTCGAGATCAAAGACGATCTGCGTCATTCCGCTGCGGTCGCGGAGATCGACGAAGATCAATCCCTTGCCCTGGTCACGATAGGTGTTGACCCAACCGGCGAGGATAGCGGTCTGCCCATCGTCTGTGGCGCGGAGTTTGCCGCACATGTGGGTGCGTTTGAGCTTCACGAAAATCGCTCCTTCACATGGAAGTGATGATCGCACCCGGTGAATTGAACCCCAATAAGGTGGAGCTATATGGATGCAAGTTGGGCATCGTAGGTCATTGTTTAGGAATGAACAGCCCACCAAGTCGAGGTTGACACGATTCACAAAAAGTCATGAAGAGGGGTGAGGCGTTATCTGGCCGGGGCGGTCGTGGGCATCGTTTGGGGCTGGGTTGATGCTGGGCGATCCGGATCCGAAGCGAGTTCCTTGATCCGCTCGAAGCCTTCCATGATGACCCTCTTGCTCGGCTTGCCCTCGATGCCATACCCCGTGTCCTTGGATCGACCCCGGTGGTAAGGATCCCAGTGATAGCAGGTGAATCCCGCAGCGGGGCCTTCGAGATCGGCAATCGTCTCCGCCCAGGCCTCGAAGAACGCCTCGTAGCAGCGGGCCTGCATTTCATGATCTGCATTGATGCCATCGGCGACATAATTCCAGGGGTGAGCATTCGCCCAGGGCAGCGAGGGATACCCCAACTCGCTGAGCAACATAGGCATATCCCAGTCATTGGCGAACTGAAGCAGTTTTCGCCTGATCGGTCCCCAGGCAAAGACCAGATCCTTCTTTGGTGCACCGGGATTGTTTCGCTCAAGCTCGAAATACGAACTGATGCTGATCACATCGACCTTGGTCCAGATCTGGGTCTTGTCATATCGGTCCCAGTTGGCGGAATAGGTGATCTGGCCGTCAAAATTCGAACGAATCTTGTCCACGATCTCCTGCCACTGATCAAGGTTCTCCTCGGTGGTGTTCAATTCGCTGCCCATGACGAACATGTCAACGTCGGATTCGATGGCCACCCTCAGGAAACGATCGATCAATTCATGGTAACTGGCCCACCAAGTTTCCCAATCCTTGGGCTCGATCACGCCTCGCCAATCCTTCTTGCCCGGCTTCTCAATGAGGACGATGGGCTGAATGGTGGTCATGAGACCATGTGACTTCGCCCGGCTGAAAATTGCTTTCAACTGCTGTTCAGTGGGGCATTTATGATCGAGATACTTGATCTCACTGGAATCGACATACTTCTGGAACATGGGGGTGACGATCGTCAGAGAATTGGCCCCCAAGGCTGCGATCCGATCCACCGAATCGAGATACAGATCGAGTTTTCCGATGTGGTGAGCGACGATCGCATAACCCAGAATGGGGCGCGTCGATGCAATCGTGAGTCTGGGATGGCCTGATTCGTTGTCGAGTCCGGCAGTCGGGCCAAAACGACCCCAGATCCTCGGAGCTGCCAGAACCAGTGGCGAAAGCAACAGCAAGGCAATCGCCACGCGAGTGATGGGTCGGAGTCCAGGATGCACGGAAGTGGACATGGTTATATCGTATGCGGCAGGCCCGGATGGGTTGTGGACCTTTTCACCGATCCAATCAATTCCCGGGGTGAAGATATTCCGCCTTCAAAGTCAAATTTGAGGGCACTTGACGTATGACATAAACATGGAGGTTTATTGGGGATGGCAAAAGTGGATAAGGATAAGAAGAAAGCCGCCAAAGAACAGGATCCCAAACCAGGGGGAGCGGCAAAAAAGGGACGGGCGGCAATTCTTTTCACGGCCTTCGAGCCAAGTGGGGACGCGCTGGCGGCCCCGATCATCACGGAACTGCTCAAGAAGGTTCCGGGCCTGAAGATCTATGCCTGGGGAGGCCCTCTCATGGAGGCCGCCGGGGCCACCATGGTCGAGCGAACCTGCGAAGGCAGCGCCATGGGGCTCAGTGCGCTGTCCAAGGTCTTTGCCGTCCGCAAGCAAGTGAGTCGCATCAAACGCTGGATGAAGGAATATCGCATCCTGGCTCATGTCCCCGTAGATTCTCCCGCGGCGAACTTCCCCATCTGCAAGATCATGCGTAAGAAGGGCGTACGCATCATCCACCTGGTGGCTCCCCAGATCTGGGCCTGGGGACGCTGGCGATTGCGAAAACTGAGAAAGAACACCGACCTCGTGCTCTGCGTGCTGCCTTTCGAGGAACAGTGGTTTGGCGATCGAGGCGTGCCCGCCCGGTTCATCGGCCATCCCGCCATCAACCGCTCGATCGATCCTGAACAACTTCGAGAACACACGCATGGATTGCCTCAGGGGTCGCCAAGACTGGCGATCTTTCCGGGATCAAGGCCTCAGGAGGTGAAGATGAACCTGCCTCTGATCCTGAAGGTGTATCTCGAACTGCAGGGGAGATATTCCGGATTGAGCGGACTGATCGTCGCGGCCGATGAGGAGATTGCGAAGATCGTGCACAAGAAGGTCAAGGTCTTCCCGACCGGACTCAGCATGATTCGCGGAATGCACGAAGAAGCGATCTGCTGGGCGGACATGAGCATCGCGGTCTCCGGGACGATCACCATGCACATCGCGCGGCAACGCAAGGCGATGGTCGGGATCTACAAAACCGATGTGTTGACATGGATCCTGGGAAAATTATTCCTGCGAACAAAGTTCATTCTGTTGCCCAACATCATCGCCGATCGCGAGATCGTGCCTGAGTTCGCACCCTATATCGGGGGGCCCGGGCCGATCATCAGGTCGCTGTCTGAATTCTTCTCGGATTCCAAGAACGTCGCCAACCAGAGCGAGGAACTGCAGCGTGTCTGCTATCGCTTTGCCAACAAGC
This sequence comes from Planctomycetota bacterium, assembly GCA_027295365.1. Lineage (GTDB taxonomy): Bacteria > Planctomycetota > Phycisphaerae > Phycisphaerales > SM1A02 > JADFSH01. Next base: position 155 of record JAPULD010000011.1, on the reverse strand, counting down.
GCCCGGCGGAGGAAGCGACCACCCTCATCATCCGAATCATCAAGACCGGGCATATGTAAGGGGAAGGGATTAGGCAATAGGGATTTGGGATTAGGGAAATCAAAGGGTGCAAACGGAAACTTCTTTGTGCTTCATATTCTTTCCAATTCCCAAAT
>JAPULD010000109.1 GCA_027295365.1 Planctomycetota bacterium | reverse complement strand
ATCGTGGACATGGGCGCGTATGAATTCGGAAGTACGTTGGCGATCATCAGTGATTGCGATGATGATTATCTGTCTGACAGCTGTGAGATTGCCCTCGCCATCGAGCAGGACTGCAACGCAAACGGTGTTCCGGACACATGCGATCTCATCGCCGAAGTTTCAAACGACTGCAATTTGAACGGTATTCCGGATGCGTGTGATATTGCCGATGCAACAGTCTTGGATTGCAATTCAAATTCAATTCCTGATTCGTGTGACATTGCCGAGCAGTATGAGGCCGATTGCAATGACAACGGAATACCCGATTTGTGTGATGTGAGTTCGTTGGCATCGCCAGACGTGAACGGCAACAACGTGCCCGACGAATGTGAAGAGGCTTGCGATGGAGATGTCAATAATGACCTCTTGGTAACGGTGGTTGATCTCCTCTCATTACTCGCCGCCTGGGGCCCGGTTGGGAATCATGCCGCCGACATCAACAAGGATGGGCAAGTCGATGTGAATGACCTGCTGGATTTGTTGGCCGCCTGGGGACCCTGTCCCTGACCGAATTCAATCACTTGTCATTTCAGGAAATGCTTATCGGCCCCCGCTCCCTCTAGCGGGGGCCGCTTTTTCAAAGCTCCTGCCTTGAAAACCCCGGGTTCGCGGCCTTTTCACCTTGCCGGAACCTCTGGGCTTCGTTAGCGTAAGGGATCAGAGAGGCGCGGCCGGTTCGCGCGGATTCCCCCTGTCTTGGGGCGGAATCCACCTCATGACTCGAAAATGGCCCTTCTCAGGGTCATCACCCCCCAGCGGAGGAACTTGGCGATGGCCAAGATGTTCTATTCGATCGAGGAAACCAGCGAAAAGCTGGGGAAGTCCGAAGATGAAATCAAGGAAATGGTCGAGAACGGCCAGCTCCAGGAATTTCGTGATCGCGACAAACTCATGTTCAAGGTCGATCAGATCGACCTGCTTTCCGCCACCGAGGATGAGACCAGCGAGATTCATCTCGGACTCGAAGACACCAGTGGCGTCTCGGGCTCCGGACTCGATCTTGCGGATGAATCCGTCATCGGTCTGGCCGACAGCCGCGAAGCCACGGGAATCTCGGTCTTCGACACGGATCACTCGGGCGAGGGCGATGACATCGCAGGCGACACCCAAGTGGGCGGCACCCAGGTGGGCGTTGAAGCCGTGGAAGACGAGCTCAGTCTCGAAGCCATCGGCTCAGGCAGTGGCCTGCTCGACCTGACCCGTGAATCCGATGACACCTCGCTCGGCGCCGAGTTGCTTGAAGAGGTCTACTCGGGTGATACGGCTTCGGACATTGCCGCCAACGCCTCCGGCCTTTTCGAGGCCGCCGGGGCGGACACCGCCGACGAAGCGGTCCCGGTGGAGGGTGGCGTGGCCGCCATGGCCAGCATGCCCATGATCGCCGAGGTCTACGATGGCAGCGGCTCGGGTTTGGGCGTGGGCATGATGATCGGCTCCCTGATCGCCCTGGTCTGCGTGGCCATCATCATCATCGTCAGCATCATGGGCTCGACGCCCATGCTCACCGGACTCATCGCCGACAAGCTCTGGATCTGGGTTGGCGGGATCTTCGGAGCCACCGTCGTCTTCGGTCTCATCGGCCTCTTCATCGGCAAGGCCAGCGAATAAGCACATCGTTTCGACTATGAATCAAAGCATGAGGCACCACGGTGCCTCATGTTTCTTTTTGGGCGAGCTTCCCTGCCCTTCAGTGGTTTACCGCTACGATCCGCGTATGACATTGAGCCGCTATGGATTGAAGGAATGGGTGTTGGTCACCATCATTTGTGTGGGGCTGGGCGGGTTGTTCGCTTGGCTGGCGTGGTGGTGGGCGATCGGGGTGGTGGTCCTGATCTGGATCGCCGGGGCGGGGTTCTTTCGTGATCCGATCCGGAGGGTGCCGGTGGATTTACCCGAGGGGACGATGCTCAGCCCGGCGGACGGGACCATCAGCAAGGTGTTCAAGGTCGATCATCACGAGGCGACGGATGGGCCGGCCCAGGTCGTGCGAATCTTTCTCAGCGTCCTGGATGTGCATATCAATCGATCGCCGTTCGATGGCGAGGTCGTATCGGTGAAGCACACCCCCGGGAAGTACCACGATGCGAGAACGGAATTGAGCGCAAAGGAGAACGAATCAAACCTCATCACGTTTACGATCAAGGGTGATGAGTTGATCGGGGTGAGGCAGGTCTCGGGGGCGATCGCCAGAAGGATCGTCTGCCCACTTCAAGCGGGCGACACGCTGAAACGGGGCGAGAAGTTCGGCATGATCAAGTTCGGCTCCACCACGGAACTGATCCTGCCCCGGCCCGAGGATGTCGAGGTACTGGTGGCCGAGGGAGACAAGGTCAAGGGGGGGGTCACGGTGCTGGCCAGATTGCGTCCAATGGATTCGACATCAGAGGGTGAGGCGACATGATGACGCGACGAACGATCGAGGAATTCCAGGCCCAGCGAGTAGCGGGCAACGAGAAAATATTCGCCCAGGATCATTTGGGCATCAAACGATTCATGCGACTCGACGGTGCGACATACGAGGACGGCGCGCTGCCGGCGAAGTCGAAGGAAATGCTGGGGCTGGTCGCGTCGATGGTGCTGCGCTGCAACGACTGCGTTGACTATCACCTTGAGCAATGTGTCGAGGCGAGTTACACGCGTGAGGAAATCGTAGACGGAATGAACGTCGCGCTGGTCGTGGGGGGGTCGATCGTGATTCCCCACCTGCGTCATGCGATGTTTACGCTGGATGATTTGCTGGCCGATACAAAAGGGTGAATGAAGCGTCAGCCGGGGTTGGTGAGGGGTTCAAGGGTTCGACGTCGCTGGGCAAACCTCGCGATTTCCCGATACCCAGCTTCGTAAAGCCTCTGGGCTCCCCGGTCAAAATCGCGCACAAGGTGTTGGGCGTCGTGAGCGTCGGCGGACAGCGTCGTCGGGATGCCCCGGCGATGGCATGCTTTGAGAATATCGAGCGTCGGATAGGCATCGGCACAGGGTTTATGCCAGCCCGCGGTGTTGAGTTCCACGACGGATCCCGCTTCGGCGATCGCGTCGAGGGCGGCCTCGATTTCGGCTTCAGGTTTGTGGTGTGGTGGATAGCCGAACTTCTTTGGCAGGTCGATGTGGGCGACGATGTCGAACAGTTTGCTTTGGGCGAGGCTCTTGATGTTCACCCAATAGTTCCGGTGTACTTCATCAATCTGCACGGGGCTGCATTTTTTCCAGGGAGCGGACGAACTGTCGATCGTGAAGTCGTCGATCTGGTGGACCGAGCCGACCAGGAAATCAAAAGGGTAGAGAGCCAGGGCTTCTTCAATGGCCTCAGCATGCCCCGGAAACCAATCGACTTCCAGACCCAGCCTGAGCGTGACGCCCTGGCTGGCGGCGCCTTCGACACGTGAAAGAATCTCCTCGACGTATCGAGGCAACTCCTCATGCGTCATCGACCACCTTGGTTGCTTGCCTTTCGGGGGCAGGACGTAGTGATCGGCAATCCCCAGTTCGGCGATCCCGTGCAGAGCCGCCTGGCCGATCAGCGCGGCCACGGAATGTTTCCCATCGCTCCAAGTGGTATGGTTGTGGTAGGTGGCGAGCATCGTGGCCCATCCTAGGCACGATCACGAGTTGCATCAGGCTGAAGCGGCGTCGCGCTGGGCGCTGAGGCGACGGATGGAGGGGGGATCGAAGGAGCCACCCTTGAATCCAGCCTGTTCGAGCAAATCGCTTTGTGCGTAGACGATCGTATCGTCTTTATTCAGGGTCAAGGCGAGGAGCCTCTGGTCTTTGTTCACACAGTCCAGGTGCAACATGCCATCGGCGAACTTCGCCTGGCAGGACAGAGGTTGCCGGCTGAATATCGTATGACGCCCCTTCGGGCCTTCCACCCATGCCTCCAGGACGACATGGTCTTGTTCGATTAGATGTATGCCAAGTGTCAGGATGACGTGATAGGGTTTCGCCATATCACCTTGCCTTGGTGCGCCACTGAGATTGCCTGATTCAAAGCGGGGGTGCACAAGGCTCGACCAACGGATTTCGAGATGCCTGGGCATGCAGCAAGGCTGAATCTCGTCCTGAATGGCGTGTTTGGTAGAGGGCATGATAGGCAGGAGTCTTCCGTCTCTTGGTCAGGAGGCTTTGGCGAGGAGTTTCGCGGCGAGTTCCAGGCCCTTGCCCGAGGAATTCATGAGCCGATTGCTGAAGGCGTCGATCATTTCCACAAAACTGATCATGTCGTCGAGCTTGTAGTTGAAGGCCTTGAGTCGAGCCGTCTCCGGATCGAGCGCGCGTTTGCGTTTGCCTCGTGTCTTGATCGAGTCGCTCAACTCCCGGCAGGTGTGCAATTCCGCAAGCAACGGTTCGATCTCGCGCTTCTTGCGTTCTCGGAGCAACGTGCGGAAGAGTTTCCAGACATCCTGCTCGGCCTGAAAATACTCTTTTCGATCACCCCGCTGATGAACGCGGCTGGCAATACCCCAATCGAGCAGAGCCCTGAGCGTCATCGAGGCGCTGCCCCGACTGACGTCCAGGCGTTCCATGACATCATCCGTATTCAGCGGCTCATCGGACAGGAACAGCAACGCATGGGTTTCGGCCATCGTCCGCGGAATTCCCCAATTCGAGGCCATCTGGCCCCAGAGGGTGATGAATCGCTCCTGCGATTCGTGCAGGCGTTTCTCGGCATCGGGATTTGGGGTCGATTCGGGCATTGATTTCTCTTGGGGTAGGGTAGCGAGGCGAGTTCATGTGCAAATAGAATTTTCAAAAATAATTGAAAATTGATGGCGGCGAATCGATCCACGTTTCAGTCGAAGACAGGAGGGCCCGGTGCATGGATCGGCATTGCCGAAAGGCCTGTCGAGATCGACCCGGTGAATCCCTGCCCTTCGCGTCCGAAGAGATCAGCCCCAGTTGGCAAGCAAAGTGAGCAAGTCTTCCACATCGACGGTGCCGTCCAGGTTCGTGTCCTCGGGGCAGGGGGCGGCACACTGGCCCCACTTCGCGAGGAGGTTCAGGAGATCTTCAACATCGATGATGCCATCGAGATTGTTGTCCCCATTGGCCAGGTCGCATTCATCTGGCTGTTCGTTGTTGTTGATGTCTTCTGTGCTCGGGCCAGAGAGATAATTCACACTCATCGACACCCAAGGTGGTGAACCGTTGCAATCGAAAGGCAGGGAACTGTCGGCGACCAGGTCAAGCGTCAGGTCTCCCGCGCCGGTCACCAGAAGGGCGTTGTATTCCGCCATGGGAATGACCAGCTGGTCCCATTCGGGGACGAGGGGGCAGTCGGTGGTGGCGGCATCGTTGAGGAGACGACCGTAATACGTGCCGTTGATGCTGATGTCCATGTACTTCACACTGCCGCCCAGATCCGCAATCGCCAGGAACTCGATGCGTACATCCCCGATTGCCGGGGGGGGCGAGATGATGGTGTAACTCGCCTCGAATCCCAGACCAAACGGGGAGAACTGAGGGGAGTTGAACGACTGGATGGTCGAGATCAAGTCGCATCGATCGTGTACGTTGTTTTCGTTGCAGTCCGGGGCGGTGCCGTCGGCGATTTCGCACGTATCGGGTATCGCGTTCTGATCACAGTCGATGTTGATATCGAGAGCATCGCACTGGTCGAGAACACCGTTCCCGTTGCAATCCGGGGCGGTGCCGTTCGCAATTTCACTGGCGTCGTAGATTTGATTCTGGTCGCAATCGACACATTCATCGGGCAGTCGATCGCCGTTCAGGTCGAGGCTTGTGCCGTCGAGGATGTCGAGTGAATCCAACACCCCGTTGGCGTTGCAATCGCTGTCGCAAATACAGTCGTCGCAAAGCATGTTCGACAAGTGCAGGACAGGAACGCACCCATGCAGTCCGGTCGGCTGGGAAGGATCGTGGCCCGACGACTCGATGGTGTTGGATATCTGGGCGCCGAGGGCGTCGAAGCTGCAATCGTCGCTGACGTCCATGGTGCAGATTCGCACGGGAGGAAACATGGTTCGCAGCGTGTTCGCCTTGTCCAGCGAGAGTTGAGGATTGTCGACTGAGCCATCCGTGAAGATGGCCAACCGGCGATCGGAGGCCAGTGACTCGCTCTGGAACATGACGATCGCCTCGTCCAGTGCGGCATGCAATCTGCTCCCGCCGGACGTCGTCGTCAGGCTGGTCACCTGCGCGCACAGCGCCTCGGCCTGGGCCTGGGAGGACACGACGGTGTAGGGGATCAAGACGAAGGGCGTGCTGTTGAACAGGATCACGGAGAGTCCGAAAGGCGTGGTGGTCGGATCGAGTGCCTGGGGGCCACAGATGAACTCGTTCACGAGATCCAGTTCCAGCGTGATCGTGGCCAAGTCGATGCTTCCCGACCGGTCGATGATGAACATTCGGTCCACGACGGGGAGCGGCGGACCGGATTCCAATGCCATCGCATGGCTGGTTCCGACGATGGTCAGGCCGATCACGATCAAGACGGCTCGTGCATTGTTCATGTGAATTATCCGGTGAATCATCTCGACATTTCCCAAATCCTCTGGATTCGTTCAGTTTGAATGGTCTCGAATGCAATTCCCTCAACTCCAGTTGGCGAGCAAAGTGAGCAAGTCTTCCACATCGACGGCGCCGTCCAGATTCGTGTCCGCCGGACAGGGCTCGGTGCACAGACCCCACTTTGCGAGGAGGGACAGGAGATCATCGACATTGATCACGCCATCAAGGTTGTTGTCTCCCTGGGCCAAGTCGCATACATCGGGCTGTCCGTTGTTGTTCTTGTCTTGTGAGATCGGACCAGCCTGATACGACATGGTCATGGACACCCATGGCGGGGTCAGATCGCAATCAAAGGGGAGGGGACCGTCGGCGACCAGATCGACCGTCAGGTCACCAGATCCCAGGAGGGCGTTGAATTCCGCCATGGGGATGATCAGTTGATCCGCATCCGGTTCGGGTGGGCAAGTCTGCGTCGAGAAGTCGTTGAAGAGACGGCCATATCCATCCCCATTGACCGAGACGTTAAGGTATTTGAACTGGCCGTTCAGATCGGCGATGGCCTGGAATTCGATGAGGACATCGCCGACTGCCGGGGGCGGGGCGATGAAGGTTTGACTCACTGGCGACCCCAGACCTATCGGCGAGAGTTGTGGAGAGAAGAAGAGCTGGTTGCTATTGCTCAATTCGCAATGATCGAGAATCCCGTTCAGGTTGCAGTCCAAAGCGGTCCCGTCGGCGAGTTCGCATTCATCCGGGATGGTGTTCCCGTCGCAGTCGAAGCTGGTGGCCCCGATGTCGCAACTGTCTGGAATGTCGTTTACGTTGCAGTCGAAGGCGAGTCCAATGGCCACTTCCACGTCATCATAGATTCCATTATCGTCGCAATCGCCGCATTCGTCGGGCAGGAGGTCTCCATTCTGATCCTGGCTCGTGCCGTCGAGGATGTCCGTGGTATCGAGAATGCCATTGGCATTGCAATCGGTGCCGCAGGTGCAGTCGTCGCACAGGAGGTTGGCTTCGATCATGCCGTGAGTGCAACTGTACAGCCCGGACGGTTCCAGGGGCTCATGGTTTGGCGACTCGATGGTGTTGGCCAACCGCGACCCGGCGCCGTCAAAGTTGCAATCTGAACTGAAGTCCATGGCACAGATCCGAACGGGAACATCCATGGTGCGCAGGGTTTCCGCCCTGAGGATTGCGATATTGAAATTCTGGAAGTTGCCATCGGTCAGGATGATCACGTGACGGCTGGGGGCCAGCGCTTCGCTTTCAAAGATGCCGATCGCGATGTCCAATGCGGGCACCAGGGCGGTGGCGCCGCCAGTCCCGGTCGTCATGTCGAGTGTTTCACAAATGGCCGCCGCCTGAGCGGTATTGGTCACGACGGTGTAGGGGACCAACAAGGTGGCAAAGGCATCGAAAAGAATGACGGAGACTCCAAATGGCGCGACGGCCGGATCGAGCGAATGCGTGCCACAGATGAATTTATTAACGAGATCCAATTCCAGTCTGTACATGTCGGCGTCGATGCTCCCTGAGCGATCGATGATGTATATCCGATCCTCGACGGGGATCACCGGTCCGGATTCCGAAGCCATCGTGACACTTGTGCCGAGCAGATTCAGAAAGAGCGTCATCAAGAAAATACATTGAAATTTCATAACAAATTTCCGTCCAGTGCGAACTGATCGCGGGTCATCCTCAGCCCCAGTTGGCAAGCAAAGTGAGCAAGTCTTCCACATCGACGGCGCCGTCCAGGTTCGTGTCCTCGGGGCAGGACCCGGAGCACACGCCCCACGCCGCCAGCAGGTTCAGAAGGTCATCGACATTGACCACGCCATCGAGGTTGTTGTCCCCCGTGGTACGATCACATTCATCGGGGTTCCCGTTGGTGTTGACGTCTTCCGAGAAAGGGGTGGCCTGATAGATCAGCGTGACCGACACCCAGGGGAGTGATCCATTGCACTCGAATGGCAAGGAGCCGTCGGCCACCAGATCGATCGTCAGATCGCCTGATCCAAGCAGGGCGTTGTACTCCGCCATGGGAATGATCAGTTGTTGATCCGTTTCCGGGACGGGTGGGCAATTGGGCGTGCCGTTTTGGTTCAGGACGCGGCCGTAGTAATCCCCGTTGATGGTGACATCCACGTACTTCGTATGACCGCCCAGATCGGCGATCGCCTTGAACTCGAAGGCAACGTCCCCCAGCGCCGGGGGAGGCGTGGTGAACGTGTGGCTCACCGGGGAGCCCAGTCCGATCGGCGAAAGTTGTAGTGAACTGAGGAACCGAGTGCCGTCGACGTCGCACGGGTCGGCGATACCGTTGAGATTGCAGTCCTCACATTCATCGGGCACCGCGTTCCCGTCGCAGTCGATGCTGGTGGTCGCGAGCAGGTCGCAGCTGTCCAGAATGGCGTTCTCGTTGCAGTCGAAAGCGAGACCGAGCACAAGCTCGCGGGCGTCGTAGATGTCGTTCTCGTCGCAGTCTTCACACTCGTCGGGCAAGAAATCGCCGTCCAAGTCCGCACTCGTACCGTCGAGGATATCCGTCAAATCGAAAATGCCGTTGGCGTTGCAATCCGTGCTGCACGTGCAGTCGTCGCAAATGATGTTGGGCTGGCTCAGTCCATTGGTGCAACCGTACGCTCCGATCGGTTGCGAGGGATCGTGGGTGGGGGCATCGACGGTATTGGCGATATTCGAGCCGTTGATCACGAAGCCGCAATTGGGGCTGAAATCCATGGTGCAGATTCGCACGGGCATGGCCAGCGTGCGTAGGGTCGTCGCCCGATCGAGTGACTCCACGATGTCAAAGGTGACTCCATCGGTCAGGATGGTCAGTTTACGATTGGAAGCGAGCGATTGGTTTTCAAAGATGAAGATCGCCAGGTCCAGGGCGGGAACCAATAGGGTGCCGCCGCCTGAGGTGTAGGGGTTTGAGAGCACATCGCAAAGAGCCTGGGCTTGCAAGGCGTTGGTCACGACGGTGTAGGGGATCAGGACTGATGGCACATCGTCAAAGAACATGACGGAAATCCCGAACGGGGACGTGGCCGGATCCAGCGATTGTGCCCCGCAGATGTACTCAATCACGAGATCCAGTTCCAGTCTCAGGGTGTCGTCGTCAATGCTCCCCGAGTGATCGATGATGAACATCCGATCCTCGATGGGGGTCGTCGGTCCGGTTGTTGTTGCCTTCACATCATTGATCCCGATCAGGGTCACACTGAACGCTATCAAGAAGCCTCGCAATACATACATGAACATTCTCCTTGGAAACTAACCGGCTGCTTTCATCAAGGGCTTCTCTAACCCCATCCCGCAAGCAGCGACAACAGATCATCGACATCGACATCGCCATCGAGGTCGGTGTCTTCGGTACATGGTGCGGCACATAGGCCCCACTTGGCTAACAGATTCAAGAGATCATTGACATCGACGACGCCGTCAAGATTGTTATCGCCTCTCGCATAGTCGCATTCATCTGGAATTCCGTTTTCGTTGACGTCGCCGACCGCCGCGGGGGCAGCGTAGCTGAGGTCAATGGACACCCAAGGATCTGAACCGTTGCACGGGAATGGGAGTGGGCCATCAGCCACCAGGTCAAATGTCAGATCACCCGATCCCAACAAGGTGTTGAACTCCGCCATGGGAATGATCAGTTGGTCCGTGTCGGGCGTGAGCGGGCAGTTCTGCGTATTGGGGTCGTCAAACACGCGGAAGTAATCGGCGCCATTGATGGTGAGGTTCAGGTATTTGAAAGCTCCACCCAGATCGGCGATGGCCAGGAAGTCGATCGTGACATCGCCCAGGGCCTGGGGTGGCGCGAGGAAGACGTAGTTGACGTCGGCGCCCAGCCCGATGGGAGACAGTTGGCTCGACGAATCGTCGAACTGCTCGATGAATTCGCAAGCGTCGCCGATGCCGTTGTTATTGCAATCCTCACACTCGTCGGGTACGCCGTTCTGGTCGCAGTCGAGGCTGGGGTTGAAAAGGTCGCACTCGTCGGGGATGCCGTTGCTGTTGCAGTCCGGACGAGTCTCGTTGGCGACGTCGTCCGCATCCTCGATGCAATTGGCGATGCAATCGAACGTG
>JAPULD010000108.1 GCA_027295365.1 Planctomycetota bacterium | reverse complement strand
CCTAATACCGTCAGAGACAGATGCAAATCATGAGTGCCGAATGGCCGAGGGATTCGTGGCAGGCATTCGGCGGTCTGATCATCCCCAAATGACGCGGAGTAAATTTGCATTCCGATGACATTCCTACCGCTCCAAAATATTGAAATTGGCCTTTTGAGCCCATAAATGATGATAATGAGGCCGACGTGAGTATTCATCCGTTTATCCGGATGAAAGGTTGAAGCTATCCAAAAAGCATCGTAGGATCCTTCCACTATGGCCAGCCTATTTCTCCAGGAACTTCAACGTCGTGTGCTTTTCTTTGATGGTTCCATGGGAGCCAGCCTCCAGTCGATGGACCTGGAAGTGCAGGCTGATTACCTGGGCCGCGAGAATTGCGTGGATGTGCTGACCCGGAGTCGGCCCGACGTGATTCAGGCCTTGCACGAGTCGTTCCTGGAAGTTGGTGCCGACTGTCTTGAGACCAATACGTTCGGTGCAAACAAGCTGGTCTTCAGCGACTTCGATGAAGAGCTGGTGGGCTGGACGTACGACATCAACGAGGAAGCGGCCCAGGTCGCCCGGGCGGCATGCGAGAAATACGCGACCCCTGACAATCCAAAGTTCGTGGTCGGATCGATCGGCCCCGGGACGAAACTCATCTCCCTGGGGCAGACGACTTGGGAAGCGATGCTCGACAGCTACACCGAGCAGGCCAAGGGGCTCGTCGATGGGGGGGTGGATGCGTTCATCATCGAGACGTGTCAGGACCTGTTGCAGGTCAAGTGCGTCATCAACGCCTGCCTCGATGCTCTGGCTCTTCAAGGCAAGACCACTGACGACGTGCCGATCATCGCCAGCATCACCATCGAGACCAGCGGCACCATGTTGCTTGGTACTGAGATCGGGGCTGCCCTCAACGCTCTGCGGATGTTCCCGATTTGCTGCCTGGGCCTGAACTGCGCCACGGGGCCCACGGAAATGGGCGAGCACATCGCGTATCTCTCGAAGCACTGGGATCGATACATCTCGGTCATCCCCAACGCCGGATTGCCCGTACTGGTGGAAGGCAAGACGGAATTCCCCCTCAAACCAGTACCCTTCGCAAAAGCACTCGATCGTTTCGTCAACGACTTTGGCGTCAATATCGTGGGTGGATGTTGCGGCACCTCCCCCGAGCACATTGCCCGCCTGGTCGACTTGGTCGGTCATCGACCCGCTGAGCCCCGGGAACTCGATCTCCAGAAGCCGGGCTGCTCCAGCCTCTACAGCTACGCGGAGTTTGAACAGGACTCCTCGTTCCTCATCGTCGCGGAGCGCACCAACTGCAACGGCTCGCGCAAGTTCAAACGCCTGCTCGACGAGGAGAACTGGGACGGTCTCGTCTCCATGGCTCGCGATGAAGTCCGCCACGGCTCGCACCTCATGGACGTCTGCGTCGATTTCGTGGGCCGTGATGGCGTGCGCGACATGAGCGAAGTCACCTCCCGCTTTGTGCGCCAGGTCAACGTGCCGATCATGCTCGACTCGACCGACGCCAGGGTGATCGAGGCGGGCCTGAAACTCGCCGGCGGCAAATGCATCGTCAACTCGATCAACCTGGAAGATGGCGAAAATCGCTTCGACGAGATCTGCCCTCTCCTCAAACGCTACGGCGCCGCGTGCGTCGCCCTCACCATCGACGAGGATCCCCAGGAGGGCATGGCGAAAACTTCAGCCCGTAAGATCGAGATCGCTTCGCGCATGCACGATCTCTTCACAAACAAGTGGGGGCTCGACGAACGCGATCTCTTCTTCGACCCCTTGACGTTCACCATCGCCACCGGCAACGAGGCCGATCGAAAGCTGGGACTCGACACGCTGGAGGGCATTCGACTCATCAACGAGAAATTCCCGAACTGCAACATCCTTCTGGGGCTCTCGAACATCAGCTTCGGCCTACGCCCCCCCGTGAGGGCGGTGCTCAACAGCGTGTTCCTGCACGAGGCGATGAAGCGGGGGCTCACGTCCGCCATCGTCCATGTCAGCAAGATCCTGCCCCGCAACAAGATCGAGGATGAGAAATGGGAAGCCGCTTCCTGGCTCATCTTCGACAAGCGGGGCGATGATCGCCCCGAGGGCAAGCCCGAGAACTTCGATCCCTTGCTGTACTACATCGAGCTCTTCCCCGAAGGCGAGGACAAGGTCGAGCAGGAGGACATCGAGACGCTGTCCGTCGAGGAGAAGCTGCAGCGGCACATCGTCGATGGCGAGAAGAAGAACCTCGAAATCCACATCGACGAGGCCCTCGAAAAATACGAACCCCTGGAGATCATCAACGATCATCTCCTGAAGGGCATGAAAGTCGTGGGCGAACTGTTCGGCTCAGGCCAGATGCAGCTCCCATTCGTGCTCCAGTCCGCAGAGGTGATGAAGAAATCCGTCGCCTACCTCGAACCTCACATGGAAAAGGCCGGCGCCACCGCGGGGCCCAAGGCCAAGGTCGTGTTGGCAACCGTCAAGGGCGATGTCCACGACATTGGCAAGAACCTGGTGGACATCATCCTCACCAACAACGGGTATGCCGTGACGAACCTGGGCATCAAGCAACCCATCGGGCAGATCGTCGAGGCCCTCAAGGAGGTCCAGGCCGACGCGATCGGCCTCTCGGGCCTGCTGGTGAAATCCGTGGGCGTGATGGAAGAGAATCTGAAAGAACTGAACGCCATGGGCATCGACATCCCCGTCCTCCTGGGGGGGGCGGCCCTCACCCGGTTCTATGCCGAGTCTTATCTGCGTGGGGTGTACGATGGTCGGCTGTACTACGGGAAGGACGCGTTCGATGGGCTTCGCATCTGCGATCACCTGGCGGATGACAAGCTTGATGACCTGGAGATCGAGATCGATGCGCGTCTGCACAAGCGGGCCGAGACCCAGGTCAAGATCGACGCGATGAAGCAAAGGGAAGGCGCGATCGGCTCGGCGAAGGAAAAAGCCCAGACGTCAACGATCACCAAGGCGAAGCCCCTGGAGGAGGTGGAAGTTCCCGAACCTCCCTTCTGGGGATCGCGGCTGGTCGAAGAACTCGACCTCGATGACATCTATCCATTCATCAACACCGTGGCCCTGTTCAGGGGGCAGTGGGGCTTCAAGAAGGGCTCGATGTCCCCCGAAGCGTTCAAGGCGAACCTTGATGAGGTCGTGCATCCGATCTTTGAACGCCTCAAGATCCAATGCAAGGATGAGAAGATTCTCAGACCCCAGGTGGTGTATGGGTATTGGCCTTGCAACTCCGATGGCGATGATGTGGTCGTGTATGACCCTGAGGATCACGACAAGGAGATCGAGCGGTTCTCGTTTCCAAGGCAGGACAAACGCGACAAGCGTTGTATCAGCGATTTTTTCAGGCCGGTTGATTCAGGGGAGAAAGACGTCATCCCCTTTCATTGCGTGACTATGGGGATCGAAGTCAGTCACATTGCGCGGCAACTCTTTGAACGCGATGAATACACCGAGTACCTCTACATGCACGGCATGGGGGTGGAGTGTGCCGAAGCACTGGCGGAACTCTGGCACAAAAGGATCCGCACCGAGCTTGGGATTGGCAACGAAGACTCACCCAGGATCCGCGAACTCTTTACCCAGAAGTATCGAGGCAGCCGGTACAG
>JAPULD010000107.1 GCA_027295365.1 Planctomycetota bacterium | reverse complement strand
GCCAAGGCTCGCTCGACTTCGTCGGCGAGGTATTGCTGTCGCACATCAGGCTGCTCGTCCGCCAAATCGGTCTGGACGAGACGGAGCCGGTTTGCGGTTGCAATCACAAGCTTTGTAGATTCTCCACCCAGCCCTCCCATGGTGGTCACTCCCTATCTGACGGTTCATCGTCGATTCGGCGGTCCAAGAGTGGCGAGTATAACACTCCTGCCTCGGTTCGCGGGATTTTCAACCCCTGTAGACCTCGGGTCCAATTTCGTGATCGAGGCAAAACACGATTCAGGGTGGTTCTGGTCATTCGGACCTTTACTGTTCAGGGATTCAGATAGGCGAAGCTTGTCGCGGCCAAGGCCTGCTCGGCCATGGTGTCGAATTTACCGGCAATGACAAGCCTGAATCCGACGTCAGAGAAGCCATTCTGGTTGTACCGCATGGGCAGGAGTTCGCGAGGCAGGCTGAGTCGCTCGTTGAGGAGGACCGAGACCGGGGCCAGGGCAGAGCCACCGACGACGCCAAACTGGTCCAGGGCGATCCGTTTTCGGAGTTCGCCGGGGGCGGGAATCGTTTCGCCTGGTTCAAGGGCAAGATCATCGGGGCGGTCGTACACCCATTCCAAGACGTTGCCGTACAGATTGTTGAACGAGCCATCGATCGGTGCCTTGGTCTCCATGAACCATAGCGTCGTGTCCGCGCGACCCAGGTCATAATGGAAGGTGGCCTGATTCTCGTTTTCCTGAAACTTGTCGAACGTCTTATAGGGTGGAAACAGACCCGTATAAAAGGAACCGAGATCGGGGGCAAAGGGCTTCAGCGTGGAATCTCTTCTTCGCTCAGCGATCGCAAAGTCGTATTGAGTCTTGACCTTGGCATCGCAGAGATTGATTGAGCCCGAGGCCATGTTTCCATTGTTCAGAGACTGGACGATCGCATCGTTGGTGAGTTCGGCGCCGTATTGTTCACGAATCGCAGCTCGAAATTCATCCGTGGTCGGGAGGCGGCAACCCAGGGCGGCCGCCACGTACGCCGACGCGATCATTGAGACGTGCTGGGTGGGGGGCCTTGAGGTAGGCGCGGGGGGCGGGGCCTGAGTCGGGGGATAGTCGTTGAGCCGCTTGCTTTGCGTGGCCAGCCAATCGTCGGCCGCTCTGAACGAGGGCGTTCGTTTGTTGGTCTGGGGATGACGTTCCCAGACCCGGGGACCTTGCCTCAGATCATTGATCCCCGTCTCCAGATAAAGCGCATCCTTGAGCGTCGTTTGATGCGTGGGGTGATTCGCGACCTTGAGGAACGCCTCGAGCGGGAGTTCATCCGTGGCGATGTAGATGGGGCGTTCGAGCAGGTCGGAATGATCCTTCGAATCGAGCAGGACGAAGCTGAGTTCGAGATTACTGCGATTGTGTCTGTAGCGGATGACCTTGGGCGGTCCGTTCGGGCCCCTTGGTCGGGCCACGCCTGGCACTTCCACATAAGAGAATCCAAAAGGGCCGGCGGCCGGGCCGATTTCCTGCACGTCGACCGCCGCCTGTTCCTCGCTGGCGATCTCAACCAGCGTCGTCATGATCCCCCCCAGATCGGGTTGGGCATCGATGAGGTTTCTGAACTGACGCAGCATTGCATCGTGGTACGTGTCGATGCCAAGCTTGGCTTGTTGCTGTTTCTGATCCGGATCGCCCTGCTCATCGCGCTCGATCGCACGCAGTGAATCGCGGAATTCGTGAAGATCGTAATTAAATCCAAGCGAGGGATTCAAGTCGGCCCGTCGAACATCGAATTTCGCCGCCAACACGTAATCGGCCTCGTACGCCTGGATGACGTTTTCGTCTTCCGTCCGAGGGGCTGTCCGCCCTTGCAAGTGGGCCACCCATCGATCATGCGCCTCGTTTTTAAGGCGGGACTCCAATTCCTGCCGACGGGCATTGTTGTCATTCAAGTGCGTGTCAAGCCATGACTTGAGCCCATCGAGCACGGCATCGTCGTCGAGGAGTCGATCGTGGGGCAGCTCGCCATAGCGATTCCAGGTCCCCAGGTAGGCCTCGGGACGGTCGTACGCCACCAGATCACCGATCTGGGTTCGGATCGTTTCCGGATTCGTTTCGCTTCGTAGGGCGAGAAGAAATTCGTATCGCATCACCAATTCACCGAGCGAGGGTCTGAGGGCGTCGAAGAGTTGCGTCTGGTCGATGGCCCACGCGCGGTATTCGCCCTCGATGTCGCCCAGGGTGTACCCCCAATCGAGCTGTTGTTCGATGGTGCGAAAACTCTCGATCAGGTCGGACGCCTGGCCGACCCAGTCTTCGAAGCCTTGCTGCTCAAGGGCGATCGTGTCGGCGATTGCCGTCGTTTCGAGCGTTGGCTTGTCGCCAACCTGTGCGACTTGCCGCACGCTCTGGATCGCGGTTGTGATGGCCTGCTCCCGACGATCGCCTACGGCTCGAACCGCTTCATCCCGGTCCCAGCTTTTGGGGCCGGGCGGCAAGGGGGCGAACTCACCCGCCTCGGGGGCCGGATCATCGACGTGGAAGGCCAGAGCGTCGAGATGCTCGAACACCTTCCGGGTGCCGTCGGTCGGCTTTCGCATCTTCATGTACTGGATTTGCTGTTCGGCCGAAGGCTCCGAAGGCATCGTGCCCAACTCGTTGATCGACGTGACGACAACCTCCCAGACTGAGTTCAGCGCCGGCGACGTGAATTTTACGTTACTCATCTCCTGGAAGTATTCGGGGGGCGGTACGCAGACTTGCTTGCGCAATTCCACACACAAGTTGATTTGGGTTTGGAGTACTTTTAGGTTCTTCGAAGCCTCAACAAGAGCTTCCTTATGCTTGGCGATGGCGTGCAAGTTCAGGAGTTGATCCCGCTGCGTGCTCGCGAGGGCGTAATGTTGTGTCAATTCGAGGGCATCGTCTTTACCACCACAGTCGTAGACCTCGTTGAGCATGTCCATGAAGCTGGCAAGCTTCTGCTCGCAATCGGGGGGGAGTGTCGGAGGATTCGCAATTTTATAAAACCCCTTCAAGGACGAGGACCAGACCTGAAAATGGTCGAGGGTCCAATCTGAGGGAACCTTAAATTCATCGTCGTCGAAGAGATCCCAGCGAATTTGATCGTCAGGCGTCGATGCGATGTCCCGCACCGTTTCGACCAGGGCCTTGTTGGCTGCCTCGGCGACCAAGGTCGCGTGAATGTCGTTCACGGTTTCCGCCTCGCTGAAAATCGTCTGGAAGATCGGCTGAAAACGACCGAGTGCGGCTTCACCCGAGCCGGTCTTGGACCGTTCGATTTCCTCGACCCCTTGCCAGACCTCATCGATCTCAGAAAGTTGACGGTCCCGGCGCATGATGTCGGCGAGGTGTTCGAATCGAGGTTTGTAATCAACGTCGTTGGCCTCCATCTGCGCCAAGAGGTCGCTGATCGGAAGGCTCGCGATGATCCATTCCCGGGCTTCGAGTGTGTCAAGGTGCCCTTGCATTCGTGGCGGAAGCAATTCATCGATCTTGGCCCGCACGTCCTGGACAAGTTGGTGGATCTCGCGAATATCGCGTTCGTCGTTCTGGTCGAACTGCAGTCGGAATTCCTCGAAATCGATCTCGCTCTTCACAAAGCCGTAGATCTGGGCCCACGATTCGGGGGGGTTCTTCCACTTTTTCTCCCAACGCTTGAAGTAATTCGTGCATTCGAAGAAGTCGTTGCCTTCGACCTCATCGAGACCCGCTGCGTCTCGCAGGGGCTGAACGATCGCCGGTGCGAATTCGGGGTCCGCGGATGGATGCAGTCCGCTCTCACCAGTCGAAAGCGCGAGATTCATGTCCTCGCGAAACGCATCAAGCCATTCCATATGCTCGAGACTGATCCGCTCGACCATGTTGCGGACCTCCATCGCCTGATCGAGCGTCAGACGACGACTCATATACAGGGGATAGATCACAGCCCCGAGGGCGATCAGGAGTACCGCCGCCCCCGCGAATTTCACGATCCGTCCGTAATTTCGAGGCTCGAAGGGCAGGGTGCGAATCAATTCCTCGAACTCGGGTAGCTCGCCCTTGGCCGGCGCATTGGGATCGATAAGCCGGTTGGTCAATTCCCGCCATGGCTCGCCACTCCGGCCAATTCGCTTCCATCGCTCCGTGGGTTGGATGGGCCAGCGCACCGGGGCCCACGAA
>JAPULD010000106.1 GCA_027295365.1 Planctomycetota bacterium | reverse complement strand
AGGAGCACGAGGACGACCAGTCCGATGCCCTGGAGCAGGGCCGTGCGCACGGTGCTGACCGCCGCGTTGACGAGGTCCATCTGCTGGTAGTAGGGAACGATGCGAACGCCTTCTGGAAGGACGCCATTGATCTCGATGACGCGTTTTTCGATGGCGGTGATCACCGTCGAGGAGTTGGTGCCGAAGAGTTTGATGACCATACCCGCCACGACCTCGCCTTCGCCATTTCGGGTCTGCAGCCCTCGGCGAATGGCTCCCCCGATGATGATCTCAGCGAGATCACGAAGGTAGATCGGACGTGCATCCGCCACCTTGATGACGATGGATTCGAGATCGTCGATTGACGTGGCGAGCCCCACGCCCCGGACGACGTACTCCTCCATGTTCTGTTCGATGTACGACGCCCCGACGTTGAGGTTGTTGGCCTCGACGCGATCGATCAGCTCGGCCAGGGTCACGTCGTATCGCAACAGCGCATCCGGATCGACCACGATCTGATACTGCTTCTCATGACCCCCGATCCCGAGCACCTCGGTGACGCCCGGCACGGTTTGCAGATTGAACTTGACGATCCAGTCCTGAATCGTACGCAGTTCCTCGAGCGAATAGGTGTTGGTCGTATCCTCCAGATAGTAAAACAGCACGAGGCCCATCCCCGTGGCGATCGGGCCCATTTCCGGTTCCCCGAAGCCTTCGGGAATCTGATCGCGCGCTTCCTGGAGCCGTTCGCCCACGAGCTGGCGACAGAAGTAGATGTCCAGCCCTTCCTCGAAGTAGACGTTCACCACCGAGAGACCGAAGTTCGAGACGGATCGAATGTTCTCGATGCCGGGCAGGCCATTCATCGAAACTTCGATCGGAAACGTGACGAACTTCTCGACCTCTTCGGGCGCGAGGCCTTCGGTGATCGTGAACACCTGCACGAGATTGGGCGACACGTCCGGGAAGGCATCCACCGGGAGCTTGCCATACGAATACCAACCGGCGACCATCACCAACGTGCCCATGACGAGCACGAGGAGCCTATTGCGAATGCTGAAATCGATGATGCGATCGATCATGGGACTGGGAATCCTTGCTCAGTGAGCGTGTCCGGCGTGCTCCAGGGCCGCCTTGTTCAATTCCACCTTCAGGGCAAGACCGCCCCGGGCCACGTAACGCTCACCCGGTCGCAGTCCGGAGATGATCTCCGCGGAGTTGGCGTCGAGTCGACCCACCCTCACATCGCGTCGTTCCAGACCCTTGGCCGTCTCCACGAACACAACCGTTTCACCGTCGATCTCCTGGAGCGCCGAACGCGGCACCAGCACCGAGGCGTCTTGCTCGGAGGCGATCAGTTCGGCGCGGATGAACATGCCGGGACGCCAGTGGCCTTCGCTGTTGTCGAGTTCGACACGTGCCGTGGTGGTCCGGGTCTGTTCATCCAGGATCGGGCTGATGTATTCGATTTTCACGGTGGTGGTCTCGAGATTATGCGTGCCGAGCACCTGAGCCATCTGTCCTTCATAGACGTGCGCGAGGTCACGCTGATACAGCGTGAGCTGGCCCCACACCGACGAGAGATCGGCGATGACAAACACCTGCTCGCCAGCCTGAATACTTTCACCCCGAACGAGATGCCGCTCGATGATCAAACCGCCGAGCGGGGCGCGAATTTCGTATCGTGCCAGATGGTCATCCAATTCGTCCTCAACTTGGTCTACCTCGTTCTCATCGAGGCCCAGGGCGTGAAGGCGACGTTCGGCGGCCTGAAGCGATACCTGGGTCACCAGGTTCGTGCGTCGGGCCAGGTCTAATCCCCGTTGATTGGAAAAGGACAGGTCATCACGCACGGATTGGAACGTCGCCAAAGCCTTTCCCAACTCGCTCTCGGCGTGAAGGAATTCCGAGGTACTGGTGTTCTGTCGATCGAACAGGTTTTTCTCACGGTGATAGGCGACTTCAGCGGCTCTCAATTCGGCATAGGCCGTAATCAGGTTGCTGCGATTGGCCCCGATATCCAATCCACTGATCTCGCTTTGCAATGTGCTGAGATCCGGATTGAGGGCAATGATTTCCAGAAGCTTGTTGGTGTTGACATGGATCGTTTCGGCACGGGCCAGATCGGTGGAGGCAAGAGCCGCCTGGGCGGCCTTGGAAAAATAATCCGCCTTCGATTCAGCCAAAGCGGGGCTTTCGAGAATCGCCAGTATCTCGCCCGCCTCGACCCGATCACCGATGGTTCGGAGCACTTCGAGGCCGATACCGTCGGCTCGTGAGACGACGTGTGCGATCCGATCCGGGTTGAGAACGATCTCACCCGCCAGCGAGGTTGATTCGACGAGCGTGCCGGATTGTGCGATCTCCAACTGGATGCCGAACTCCGCGAGTTCATGGGCATCGAGTTGAATGACCATTTCCTCTTCACCTTCATGATCCGCATGGTCATGACCATCGTCTTCGGTATGCCCGGCTTCGGCATCAGGATCGTGGCTTTGCCCCTCTTCGCCATGATCATGTCCATCGTCTTCGGTATGCCCGGCTTCGGCATCAAGGGCGTTGCTTTGTCCCTCCTCGCCGTGATCTTGGCCATCATCGGCGCCGTGATCATGCGTATCCGCTTCGGGGGCATCATCGCTCGAATTCGAAGGACCACATCCGCCGAGGGCGAACGAAACGAGAGCTGTGAAGGCAAGAAGTTTGAAATACTGTGTCATGGATCGATTCCTTCCGGCTGGTCTTCTTCATGCAATGGTGCGCCGATCAGGCGTTCACCGGCAATGACGGCTAGGTGATAGGTGGTCAACGCGTCTGTCAGCAAACGACGCCCCTCGAACAGTGTGCGTTCGGCGTCGAGCAGGTCGAGTGCCCCGATCTTCCCCTCTCGAAACGCCTCTTCCGCCGCTTCAAAAGAACGTTCGGCGTTCGGCAGGACTTCATCGCGAATGATGTGAACACTGAAGTAGGCCCCGTCGAGGATCTGAAAAGCCACGACCAGCGCCATCCGGATCTGCACCCGGTTTGCCTCTTCGAGATGGCCCCCCTGCAAGACCCTCAATCGAGCGGCCTGAATGCCTCCCTGGTTCTGGTCGAACACCATGAGGGGCATCGAGATTCCCGCGACGAATGCAGTCTCGTTGATCTCCTCGAAGTAGCGAACGCCACCCGAGATCGTGAGATCGGCACGACGCTGCGACAAGGCCAGCTCGACCTCCGCCTGACGAAGTGAGCTCTCCGCCGCCCAACGGGCAAGATCGGGGTTCTGTTCAACGCGACTGAGAAGCGAGTCGAGTGTCGGGGGCGCATCAAGTTGTTCGAGATCCCCCACGAGGCTTTCAAACTGAGGATCAGGACTCCCCCAATTCGAGGCCAGTCGGGTTCGTGCCGCCATGACTTCACGTTGGGCCTGATTGAGCCCCAGCTTGGCCAGAGCAAGTTCGACCTGCGCCTTGTTTCGTTCAACCGGGGAAACCTTCCCGGCGTTCACTCGCTCATCGATGACATTATGAACACGTTTGGCCAGTTCCTGCGTTTCAATGGCAATTCGCAAGCGTCGCTCGGAAGCGAGCAGGCCGACGTAATCGGAAGCCGTCTTGCTGAGCACGTCGATGCGCCGAATTTCGTACAACCATCCCGCCAGGCGCGCTTCCCGATTGGCGACATTCCGGCGTTTGACCCGCTTGCCACCAAGCTCGACAAGCTGGCTCAAGGACAGCGTCGATTCAAGCTTGTCGGTGCCGCTGAGTTCGCCAGAGCCGCCAAAGTTCTCGAATTCGGCGCTGAGTTCGGGATTGGGCATCAACCCGGCTTGCAGGGCTTCCGCTTCCCTGGCCCTGACTTCATAACCATCCGCCATCAGGTTGGGGCTTCGCAGCAAGGCCGCCGCCAGGGCATCCCGGAGCGACATGATTCCCGTTGGCTCAGCCACCGAGTCAAACTCAAAGGCCTCATCTGGCGAGTACGGGGGACGGATCGACTCGAGACCTTGCCCGAGCGGTCGAGGCGCGGGCCACGCCGAATCATCGAGAGGGCCAGAAGCGCAGCCACCCGCGAGCAGGGTCAGCGCGATCAGAGCACCGTGGGCTCGGAAAGTCATGGACAATCCTCATCTACACAACAGAGTGGCGTCGTGCT
>JAPULD010000105.1 GCA_027295365.1 Planctomycetota bacterium | reverse complement strand
GATTGGGAGCGTGAAGCGTTGTGATCTCCGTTGGTGCGGACCATCTTCGTCAGCGGGGAACTTTACAGCTTGCCTGAATTACGCAAGCGTGAGAACGGAACCCCATAGTGATGAAAAGATGTGACAAGGCTTCGGAGTCGGTCATTGATTCGTATGATTCATGAGTAACCATTCAACTCCGGGCGATCTTGTTCGCGTCTCATCGTGGAGTTTCACCATGAAACAGAAAAATCGTCGTCAATCCGGTCGACTCGACTACGAGGGCAAGCGGTGCAGCCTCGGAAGGATCCTGAATATCTCCTCGGGGGGACTCGTCGTGCGGAGTCGACGACCAAAGCAGGTCCTGACCATCATTGACTTGGGCGCGGGCGCAAATGTGCTGCATCTCAAAGTCAAACTCGTCTGGTCACGCAGAAGCGGTTTCGGAGCCTACCTGCGCGGCTACAAGTTCATCGATCCGCCCGGCGATCTTCATCAGAAGCTTTACGGCACCCCACTTTCGACATCAACCAGCCGGGTGATCTGAACAACCGGATTGAAAAAGAAACTATAGAAGTCCGAGTCTCCTTGGAAGGTGTGTCTTTTCGACGAATGATCGAATAGGGCATCGTATGACCCTGCCGACCACTCACCGGAAAACCCGGCTTTCAAAGTTTCTTTTCTTCCCCTCGGACCTCGCAGCGCGGAGCTCACCTTTTCTTGAGCTGCTTCTCGATCGTCTTGATCCGATCCTCGAGGGCTTTGTCGCGCTTCTTGACATGTTTGACGATGTCGTCGTGGACGCCCTCGATTGACTTGGTGCGTTTCGTGTTGAAGTCCCTGACGTTCTTGGTGAACGTGTTGTGCCGGCCTTCCAGCGCCTTGAGCTGCCCATTCTGTTTCTTGATCAGCTCGTCGATGTACCCCTTCGCGTCCTCGAGAGCCTTTTCGAGTCCCCTCTTCAGTGTCTTCACATCGTCATCGAGAAACACCAGCTTCTTCTGTATCTCGCGCATCCTTTGATCCGTCTTGTCGTTTGTGGGCATGGTGATTCTCCGGGTTCGAGGCGTCGGGCGGTTCACCATCAGGACGCGTCGAAAAAGCCTCGAACCTTCAGCCGTCGGATCAATTTTTGCGGATTGAAGGGCGGGTTAATCAGTGCGATACCCCCCGGAAGCGGAAGCGGATCATCATTCTTTGCCGCACTCGGGGCAGCGGGCCTGGTCCGGGGGCTGGTCGTCGGGTTGGCCCTGGAGGAGGTAGCCACAGTGGAGGCAGATGGGGTGGCCTCGTTGGTTGAGGACGCGGAAGGTGCATTTTTCGTAGCGGTACCGCCAGAGCAGGGCCAGGATGAGGTAGACGATGATCGGGAAGGTGAAGAGGTAGACCAAGCCGACCGGGTAGCGTTGCGAGATGAAGAAATAGATGAGGAACCGGATGCCGAGGACGACACCAGCCACGAGGATGAAGCTGAACGGCCACGTGAGGATGCGACTCTGGCGTTGCATCTTCCGGGCCTCGGCGTTCACCTGCTTCCGAACAGCCCGCCGCTCGCCGCGTGAGAGGTTCTGTTCGGGCGGGATGTAGTCGTAGATCAGCCAGCGCCAGTTCATGGGGGAGAGATCCGTTATCCAAAATAGAATTTCGGTCCCAATATTATCCCCAGCGGAAAGACTGTCAGGCCATGTACCCTTGCGTCACGAGATCCTTGGCTGTTTTTGCAACAGTTGATGTAATGAATGATCGGTAAATACCACCCCATAAGAATTTTTTTTCCAATGCGTGAAGTTGACCGGTGCCTGAATCAAGCAGCGATGGCACATGAAACACACACCAATGTTTTACGAATGTTGATCGAATATCGGAAAGTAACGACTCCGAAAATGAATTGCCAATGTAGATCGGCAATAGTGCGTAACCGCATTGGAAGGCAATTGGGAGCGGTGTTTTCTTGTGTTCCTTG
Organism: Planctomycetota bacterium; assembly: GCA_027295365.1. Taxonomy (GTDB): domain Bacteria; phylum Planctomycetota; class Phycisphaerae; order Phycisphaerales; family SM1A02; genus JADFSH01. Next base: position 3,628 of record JAPULD010000105.1, on the reverse strand, counting down.
GCAAATCCTCTCAAGGCCGAGTAATCGTCGAGAACCGATTGATAATTCTCAGGTGTGCGCCGAATGACAAAGATAAAGGTGACCAGCTGCGTGGCGAACCATTTTAGACGAAATGGCTCACGCTGAAGAACGGTGACATCTTGACCTGCATGGGCCCATGTGTGAACAGTCCATCCCATAGATTCGAATTTCGCTGGATGAGCATCGATCATGGACGTACCTCGTTCGTTTGATTGTGATGGGAATAAGGCTAAATCAGGGATCGTGACAAGTGAAAGGCAACACTATCGCAAATTAGCGAGGGTCCCGGCCCGAAGGAGAAGAGTCTTCGCGGGAAAATAATAGCAGATTGTAAGGGCTACTGGACATGCCATTTGAAATCAAAACCCCACCCTCACCCTCACCCTCTCCCAAAGGGAGAGGGGACATACATACCACTCTGGAGACAGACTCAGATCCCCGCCCCGCCGCTGAACCCCGTCGAGATCGTCTTCGCCTGCTTGACCCGGCTCCCGGCTGGGACATCCCTCGTCACCCAGACGTTGCCCCCCACCACGGAGCCCTGGCCGACCGTAATGCGACCCAGCACGCTGGCCCAGGAGTAGATCACCACATCGTCCTCGAGGATCGGGTGCCGGGGTTCGCCCTTGGGGACGATGCCGTCCTTGTCGCTCTTAAGACTCTTCGCCCCCAGCGTGACGCCTTGATAGAGCCTGACGTTGCGCCCGATGATTGAAGTCGCGCCGATGACGACGCCCGTGCCATGGTCAATGAAGAACCCCTCGCCGATCGTGGCCCCAGGGTGGATGTCGATCCCCGTCGTCGAATGCGCGGACTCCGTGATCATCCGGGGCAGCAGGGGCACACCAATCTCATGAAGCACGTTCGCCACGCGATACGCGATGACCGCCTGCACTCCCGGGTAACACAGCACCGCCTCCATCGTGCATTCCAGCGACGGGTCGCCCTTGTACGCGGCTTCCACATCCGCCTCCAACGCCGCCTGCACCTCGGGGAGCTTGTGCATGAACGCCATCGCAACTTCTTCGGCCTTGAGTTCGAGATCAGATTGCTTCCAGTCCCGATCGCACTGATTGGCGATGGCCAGGGAGATCTGCCTGGCGAGAGCCGCGTCGAACGTCACCATCAGCGATTCGAGGTGATACCCCAGGTCGGTGTAATCATGGCTGTCGGCATGGGGAAACAGGATCCGCTTGGCCTGATCGACGAGGTCGCCCACGGCCTGCCTCGTCGGGGGGGGCAGCGTTCGGGGGGAGGACGATGCGTGGTGCTTGGTCGCCATCTCGCTGGCGAGGTCTTCATATTTCTTGGTGAAGGTGATCATACCGCTAACCTCAGTTCTGCCTTGAGTTCGAGTTCCGCGAACACGGGGTTGGAGAGGTACCGTTCGCCAAAGTCCGGTGCGATGGCGACGATCCGCTTGCCCTTGAACTCGGGACAAGCGGCGACTTCCAACGCGGCTTGCGCGATCGCCCCGGCGCTGATCCCCACAAAAATCCCTTCATGCCTCGCCAGACAGCGCGTCGTCTCGAATGCATCCTCATTGCTCACGCAGACGACTTCGTCAGCGATGCTTTCGTCATAAATTTCGGGCACGAAACCCGCCCCGATGCCCTGGATCTTGTGCAAACCCGGCTCGCCTCCCGAGAGGATGGCCGAATCCGTGGGCTCGACCGCAACCAGATGCACGTTTGGATTCTTTTCCTTGAGAAACCTGCCGGTCCCGGTGAGGGTGCCCCCCGTGCCCACGCCCGAGACGAACACATCGACCCGGCCATCGGTGTCGTTCCAGATCTCGGGACCCGTCGTGTCGTAATGCACCTGGGGGTTGGCCTGGTTCTCGAACTGATTGGGCTGCCAAGCGTTGGGCAGTTCCTTTGCGATGTCATCGGCGAGTTGCATGCACGCCTTCATGCCATCCTCGCCTGGCGTCAGTTCCAATTTCGCCCCGAGAGCCTTGAGTAAATTGCGTCGCTCCAGCGTCATCGTGTCGGGCATGGTGAGGATGATCTCATAGCCCTTGACCGCGGCGATGTACGCCAAGCCGATCCCGGTGTTGCCGCTCGTGGATTCCACGATGACATCACCTGGCTTGAGCTTTCCCTCGCGCTCGGCGGTCTCGATCATCGACAACGCGATGCGATCCTTGACGCTGCTATAGGGATTGAAGCACTCCATCTTGAGCAAGACCTCGGCTCCGAGATTTTCGGCGAGCCGATTGAGCTTGACGAGGGGGTGTTGCCGATGAGCGATGTAATGTCCTGGTGGATGTTGGCCATGGTGGTGATCTCCCTGATTCACGGAATGGGAGGCTCAATCGCCTCCATCCAGACCAACGCAATGCAGGGGAGAGATCCATCAAGTTTTTTTACTGGCTCTGATAATCCGACCTGATGGACCCAAAATGGCTGATTTGACCAACACGTCAAGAATGATAAAGGTGTCAGGAACCTTAACTTTCCTTCTTCACGAATAGTTCCTGCACCTATTCCTGTCCACCTTTTCCTGTCTTTCCGATCGATGAATGCTCATTCCTTTTTCGCGCTGGCGATCAGGCCGTTGAGCGGGAAGTCCGCGGCTCCCGCCTCATCGCAATAACTCGCGAACGCGGCTTCCGCATCGGCCACCGCCTGGTCGAGGTTCGCCTCATCAACGTGATCCGCCAGCACCCAGGCCTTGACTTCCGTCCTCACGAACTGGTCGATCGACGGAAACTTCGCCCGTCCCTCGTGGGGGGTGATCGTGACGCCGGAGATCCGAGCCTCGGCGCACAAGTCGGCGAGTTTGCCCGTCTCGCCCAGGACAAAGGGCCATGACAACGAGGTGCCCGCCTCGTCGTTGATGCGTTCTGTGGCGATCGAAGCGAGCCTCGAATACACCGGGTTTTCATGCAGGCCCTCCCACACCGAAATCGCCAGCCTCCCCCCCGGCTTGAGCACGCGCCACATCTCGCGGATCGCCTGCACGGGATCGGGCACGAACATGAGCATGAACGTGCTCGCCACCACGTCGAAGGAGGCATCCTCGAAAGGCAAGGCCATCGCGTTGCCCTGTATGAACTCCGCCCCGGGGCACTTGGCCCGGGCCACGCCCAGCATGCTCTCGCTCAGGTCGAAACCTGTCACGCGCCCCGCCGCGCCGATGCGCTTGAGCATTTCGCGGGTGTGCACCCCCGTGCCGCACCCGACCTCGAGGACGTGGTCGCCTTCGCCCATGGACATCGCGTCCATCACCCGGGGCGGCCACTGGTCGAAGATCGCCGGCACGAATGACGCCTCGTAGTACTCCGCGTTCTCCTTGGTCAAACCCATCTCGTCAACGTTGCTCATGGTCCGGGTTCCCTTCCTTCGTTTCGTGTTCCTTGTCTCCGTGATGGCCGGCGGCCTCGGCCTCTTCCGATGTATACAAGATCAAGTCGTGCGCGAGACCGAGTCGCTCGATTTCCTCGGGCGAAATCGTCACCGCCGACTCGCCCGGCGCCACGCCGATCTTCCGAAAAAACGACAGCAGTCCCATCTTCTCATTGGGGATTGTCGTGAACACCATGACCAGGGGCGTGTCGCCCTGGTTGCGCACCGCGTGCCAGGCCCCGGGCGGGTTGTACCAG
>JAPULD010000104.1 GCA_027295365.1 Planctomycetota bacterium | reverse complement strand
GCTAAATATCGATTCAAATTCGTTGGCCGACAACTTGATGATGGAAATGAATGAAATGTGGTCGGATGTATCTAGTTCCGACAACGCCAGCCTGACTTCAATGCCCTCAAAGTTCAGTGCGAAAACCAACCCCCACGAACTGACCGGCTTATCGACATGTATTTCGAACTTCAGGTGTGTCGAACATTCGTGGGTCCGAACTTACGGAGATGCCGGTGGGGGGTACTGGGGGCCGGGGACTCCGGGGGTTACGGGGGTCAGGATTGCCAGTCATCCAGTTCCTGGGCGACGTTGGACCAGAAAGTCTCCAGTCTTTGCAGTGATCGTTCAAGTCGATCGAATCGAAGTCCCCCGCCATAGATCAGGCACACTCGTCCCCGCGTGAGTTGCCAGGTCACGTTCGGCTTTTCGACGAGAAACTGCTGCATCGAAGGCGTCAGCAACATCAACGCGAAATCCTCGTCGTTCGTCTTGACCTTGAACCGACGGTTGAAGTCCTCATTCTCCATTTCAAGTCCAGCGTTGAAACCCAATCGATGGATCATGCGACTGAGCAATCCGCGAGATGATATGGTCGTGTGAGGCCAGTCAGGCGAGATGGTCGAGTACACGGTATGCGACATGGGCATCATCGTTGAGCCGTTGTACACCATGTACATGTGCTCAAAGACAACCGCTTCACGATTCGCCACGACCCCATGCATGACGTGCTTGATCTTGCCGCTATCAGGAATGCCAGGCAAATAATTGAAGCGGCGACGAAACTCCGTCGTCCCCTGGGACTCGTAGGAGAATCCCAACGCTGCCGCCTGCGTGGCGCGCCCCGAGAGCTTTCCCGCCACGCAATTAACTCGCCTTGCATACAAGCGGTAGATGGCGAAGATCAGGGCCATGACAAACGCCAGGGCGAAGATCGCCACCATGCCTAAGCGCGAGGAGATCCCGGACCCGCTCGAGCCGATGTTGCCATTCTTGAAGGCCACCAGAACGAGTACGCCCACGGCTGTGCTTGCCGTCAAAAGGCCGATTGTGATGCATTTTTTCTTGTCCACGGCTCTATTCTACGATCCGAAGCCTGTTCAGACTTGTCCGAACTCGTGAATCAGAAGACATGAATCTGAATCCACTTTTCGAATTATTCAAGCGTTGAAGAATGGCCAGTGCGGCAACGCGAAGATTATTGCCAGTCGGGCCGTGTCCAGGTATTCCCAATTCCCGGGCTGCTTTCCACTCCTCCACGACACGAAGCTCGTTTTGGTTGGGACCTCGACTGATCCTTTCTAAAAGACTGTAAGTTCAAAGTGAACAAGAGGAAGACCTGCTTTGCCCGAAGTGGATTCGTGCGGCCATCATGCCAATCGCCCACCGCACTCGGGAGAATCATACGAAGATCTTGTCCATCTTATTGAGCGTAATGTAATGTCAGCATCCATCGTCGCTGCCTCTTACGCTTGCGTCATCGGAACTTCATGGGTGAAAGACGCATGGGCAACAGCATGTTAGTGTACTCTACCTTGCCTATTGCTTCGTAAATGGTGATTTTTCTTGCACTGTAACTTCTTTCTTAACATCACTCTACATTGAATCATCGGTATTCATGGATATTTACGACTCAAACAGAGTTGCCATTTGTTATCATGATTTCACGAGGGCAACTTCCTTTCGAGGCAAGGCCGGGGTCTTCGAGACATTGATCGGTATGCATGGAGCGAGCGGCTCATTCCACGCCACATCGGCGCACGAATGATTTTCCGCGAGTTCCCATTGACTGTTCATCGGCTCGTGTTGAATGCACAGAATAGGAGTCCGCCTTGAGTGCCTTCGATTGCCTGTTGTGTTTTGCTGCGCCTCAAAGTGTGGGTGCGTCCGAGGTCCAATGGCCGCTGACGATTACCTTTCTGGTCGCCATTGTGGTCACGTTGTATTTCGCAGGGAAGGGTTTGGTTTACTACGGCGGGCAGAAAGACGACAAGACGTTCTTTCTCATGGGCGGTCGCCTCTCTTCATCCGGCGCCTCGGCGTCGCATGCTGCTGCAACAATGTCCCTGGCCACGGTATTTTATTTCTTTCTCGCATTCGGAAAAGATTTCGGTATCGGATTGCTCATCTCTCCACTTACGCTCGTCCTCGGGGCGTGGCTGTTCGCCAAACTGCTGCTTCCAAAACTCAATGAACTTCATTTCTTCTCGGAACCCCGCCCCAGCACTTTGGCGGAGTTCATGCGTCAACTAACCGGTAGCCGGGGCGTCATGTATTGCATCATGGGCACTACGGCGATCGGCATGTTGAGCGTCGTCTTGATCGAGCTGTTTCTGGGGGTGTCGATCTTTTCGATGTTCTTCAAGCAGGATCTCGAGGCCTCGACCCACATCGAGGATTGGGCGTTGGTGATTCTCATGACGGTGGCCTTCGTCTACACCTCGTTCGGAGGCCTGAAAGCCGTCGTCTCCACGGACATCAGTCAATTCACGCTGATGTTCGTGGCGATGTCCCTTTTCTTTGTCTGGATCCTCTGGGGAGCCATCGAAAACCCGGAACAGAATATTTCTCTGGCCAGTCTGGCCCCGGCCGATTTGCCGCTGAATAAAGGAATCCTGCTGCCCTATCCGCTCCTGGTGAACATGTGCATCGTGAATCTCCTGTACGCCGTCTGCATGTTACGTACCTGGCTGACCATCGCCGCCCAACCAAACCTGAAAGAAGCAGAGCGAGGCATCATCGGCGGGGCCAAACGAGCCGCCTGGGTCGTCGTGCTGCTCATGCTGGTTGGCATCCTGGTCTTTCGCGTCCAGTTTCCGGATGTTGGTGAACCCAACATCCGCGTCCTCTTGGACAGATTGGTTGAGCTTCCAATCCATGAATCTGGCAACTCGGGTGAACTTCCTGTCCCAGGAAATGACAGCCTCGATGAATCCGCAGTCCAATCGACTGCCGGCTTGTGGCACAATCGAGTCGGCTCGCTGGTTATCCTGCCTCTTTTCTTTGCGGCCTGCCTGGCGGCCTTGTTGAGCACGGTCGACAGTGCCTTGCTGCCGATTCTGCAAACGTTTTTTCATGACCTGAAAATCGGCAAGCCCCCGAACGGCAATCAACGGCCGTTTTTTCACATCCCCTTTGCAACATTTTTGCTCATGATCATCGCTCTGGGTCTCTACTTCATCGTATTCCGAGTGCTTAATATCCGACTTGAAAGTTGGCTGTTTACGATCTTCGGGTTTGCCATCACGACCGGGCCGGTCCTGATATTCACCATCCTACTGCCAAAGTATTATTCAAGTTCACGCATCTTTCATTTCTCAATCTACCTCACTATCGTGGGCAGTCTGGCCATCATCTGCACCTGTTCCTACTTGGGGAACAGAAACATGAATCAAGACCTGGTGATGTGGGGCAGTCCACTGGCGATCGTCTTCGGCTGTGTCATCATGACAATCGGGGCCATGGTCATCCGCCAGTCACAAAACATGGAAAGGACATAGGACCATGCTCACCAATCCAACGCTACTGACTAGCTCCATGATCGTTGATATGCCGCTCACGACAACTCTCGCGTTAGTCACACCCGAGGCCATGATCATTTCATTTTTGGTGATTTCTGGCATGTTTGCAGCCTTCGATGCCGCCCTTTCGATTCGAAAGGAGCACTTTAAGGGCCTGATGGATGCTGAGGTTTCTCCATGCAAAGAATGCCATAAGTTACAAGAACACCTGACCGTCCACATGATCGCGAGGCAGGTTATGCAATACGAAGATTCGAACGTCCAACCGATCAAGGTCAAGGATGTCCTTTCCCTGTTGCGATTCTGTGAACTCATCTTGCTGTGGACCGGAATATTGCCCATTTTGTGCTATATAATCGGCTGCATAGTCTTCACGGCACGTGGGCAGCTCTTTCCCTCAGCCGATCTCGTATGGCAGATCAGCTTGTGGACCGGTGCCTTGATACAGGTCTTTCATCACTACCTTACCTGGCGAATCAGGCTGTACCCCACGCTTTTCCGCCTTGGCAAGCGAAAGACCAGTCACGGTCCGATTTGGGGCTATATATCTCAAAAGATCGAAGGCCCAATATCTCAAAAGATCGAAGGCCCATGATGAAGGCGCTGTACGGCACGATCATGGATTTACCTCAGGACGACGCCCGGTTTTTCATGCCGGTCTGTCTCTATTCGCAGGTGCTGAAGTGTAGGTGCAACATTGAATTGGTCTTGAGGCCCCGCCTCGAGGCTGGTGGTTCAGGCCTTTTGCTCGTATGCGATGAAATCCATGCGCTCAATCTCCAGATGCGCCATGGATTGGAAGCCTCCACGGCCATCCAGAAGGCCGAACAGCAGGGCCTAGAACTCACGCGCATGCTGCGGCATCTGCTCGATCAAAACAATTGGAATTCCTCCGTACACCTTCATCGTTGGCGCGACCTCTCCCGCGATCCCGACTATCAACGAATACGAGAGAACATGGGCCGGAAACTCGATCGCTGCCTTTCCCTTTCGCGGGAAGTCGATCGATTCGTCGAAACGAGCCTCCTGAAATTTGGTGGTCCGGACTCGTCCTCCACCCTGGAACGAAACTATCTTCTGTCCGAGATGGCCATGACCATGTTCATTGCCGAATTCAAGTCGTGCCGGCTTCACTTGTGGGAAAGATTGCCGACTCAGCCGGATCCGGATCCAATCGGGCTTATGTATCGTGACCATTTGGACTTCGTGAGGCTGATCACAGGAAAAGATCGAGTCGGACGATGCGTCAGCTCATTTGGCGACGATCCGAGAATACGTCTTCATTCGAGAAGTCAACATTCGAAAAATCGAGTTCGCAATAGCTTTGTCGGAAACGAAAAGAGCGACTCGTTATCGACGCGATCCTACGCTCGTGCACAAACCCATGTCGAGAGTATGCGACACGCGAGGACTCCGGAATAGCTTCGACCATCAGCACACTCGACACCTTGATTCAGGGCTATCTCTCCTGTAACCCTATTTCAATGAAACCGCAAAAAAAGTGGCATCGAGTCAGCCACCCAGTAGGTCCGGGACGGCGATAACACGTCAAGATGCCGAATTCTTCCCAATTCCACCGTTTCCGAGAGCAAGGACGTGCCAGCCCATTGGCAACATCAAGGTGGCCAGAATGATCTTGATGGCCGCGCCGGGCAGGTAGGGCCAGAGTCCCGCAGCCAATACGCTGGCGGGCTCCACGACTCGAATGCCCTGCAGGCCCATCGAACTGATGATGCTCGCCGAGAACGCCAGCCAGAGAAGACCCGGGATGAACAAGACGGCGGTCGCGATCGTCATGGCGAATGCCGTCAGATGTGGTTTGCGATCCCACCCTCGTTGGGCGAACCAGCCGGTGATGTAGGCCGCGGCGATGAATCCAAGCAGGTAGCCTCCCGTCGGTCCGAGTAGCCAGGGAAGTCCGACGATGCCTTGTGCGCTGACGGGAATGCCAGACAGTCCCTGGGCCAGATACGCGAGCACCGCCAG
>JAPULD010000103.1 GCA_027295365.1 Planctomycetota bacterium | reverse complement strand
GTTCAGGATCGTCCCAGCCGAACGCGTGGCCATAGGTTCGGATCATGGCCGAGTCATTGATGTTGAAAGCAATCACTTCGAAGCCGGCCTTGTCTATCAATGCCTGAGAAAATGGACATCGGATGTCTGCCATGTGCATGTAGATGGCTTCGCCTTCATCATCGACACCATGCCCATCGGGACCGGGCCCGGGGCCAATGTTGTAGATGAGGAAGAGGCCATTGGGATTCAGTGAATCGTGGATCGCCTCAAGATACTGATCAGGCGTCACGCTCAGATCGACACCTCTCGCATTGGGCTGCTCGGGCGTCACGTAGCCCTTTTTGAGCGTGTTTTTCGAGTAGATCAAATCGAAATCGCCGCCCACTTCTTCGCCAATGTCCCGGGGCCAGAATCCATGGACGAGTCGAACCTTCCCTTGATGGCCATCGGGATTCGGGATTGAACCCTGGTCGCCTTCGAAGCCATACAACGTCTTCAACAGAAGTTCGACTTCCACCCCCACCACGTCGGCGCCGACTTGCGCAAGCAGTTTCAATTGTCCGATCGAGCCATACCCGATGTCCAGGATGCGTCGGCCTTGGAAGGAATCGATACTGCCTTGATCCGCCGCGACATCGAGTGCTCGCATGGCCGCGATCGGCGTGCCGTAGAACGTCTCGTAGTACCGGGTCGTGTCGAACACCATCTCTCGATACGTCGATCGTTCATCCTCATCGAGTCGATCGTACTCCACCGGCAGCAAGGCCGAACGGGGATCTCGACGGAACCAGAGGGTTCGGGGCGTGATGGAAGGCAGGCTTCGGACTTGGTCGAGCAACGTCTTGACGGCATTCGATTCGACCAATGGCCGAATCGAATGCCCCTGTTGGTTCAGTTTGGCAATGGCCTCGTCTTCCTGATGAGAAGCCGATGCGAAAGTAAGGCAAAGTCCCATCAGCAACGCGACAACTGCCATGCGCCCCATTGAATGAAATCCATTCATGTGAAGATTCATACCCATCCTTCTCGAACTGTTTCAAACCCACGTCCGAGCATGCTACCGACCAATGCGGTAAATGTTTCAAGCGGTTTCATGAGCTTGCAACATGCCCCTCCCTCGAAATTCAATGACAAAAGTCAGTAAGCCCTAGGAATGTCTCATCATCGGCTCGTTGTGGGCAATGGCGCGAACATCCTGGCTGGTTGGAGTGTGCGCTGCATCAAGAATCAACCCGGGAAAGCAGCGTCAACGTGCAATTCGGAAGCGACTGAAACTCAATTGTCGTTCGCCCCATCGACTGCGATATGCTATCTGTCATTACGGCAATTCCTAGTATCGCTCATTTCGATTCTCCCTTACTCTTGCCACTTCGATTCACTTTGCCTTGAGCAATCTCAGTTTCAACTTCGCTTTACATCCTGGAGTTTGGACCATGTTGAAGAAACGACGAACATCAAGCGGCAGGTGGCGACATCAACGCTTGGCCTGCTTTTCTCTGTTCCTATTCACCTTTGCTTGTTTGCCTCTCACTGGCTGCTCCACGGCCCCCAAGGCTGCTGACCAGGCATCGTTCATGGAGCGTGCCGACGGCTCCAAGACCTGGTTCGAGGAAAACGTCGTCGGACTCGACGAGCAGATCGCCAACGCCAAGGCCTACGTCATCTTCCCGGATGTCGCCCAATGGGGCATCATCTTCAGCGGGGGACGATTCGGACGTGGCGCGCTCATGGATCCCAACGGTGATCAAATCGGTTGGGCGGCCGTCAACACAATTTCGATCGGCCTGCAGGCCGGCGTGCAGGGATTCCGCATGCTGTTCGTCATTCAGGACCAGGCAACCCTCGACGAGTTCATGGAGAACAAGTGGACCGGCAACGTCGATGCGGTCGTGGTAGCGGGCGATGCGGGAGGCACCGCGGTCCAATCCTTCGAGCAAGGCATCGCGCTGTATACCGGGGCCAGTCAGGGCCTCATGGCAGGTATCAGTCTCGGGCTTGAATACATTCGCTTCAAGGATCTTGATGAACCTTGATTCAAGGGATCAGATTCCATTGAAATGCCTTCTTGATAGATCGAGCATTTGAGTGTGATCAGGCGTTCTGGAATCAGGAAATAGAAAAAGAAAAATCGCCCCGGTCTTGAGCGCCGGGGCGATGTTGTATCAACTCAATAGGTTCGCGCCGTCAGTGACGCCATTGTTCACGCTTACCAGCGACCGCCGCCGCCACCACCACCACGGTTCTCGCGAGGCTTGGCTTCATTGACCTTGAGGTTGCGGCCCTCATGGTCCTGACCATCCAATGCAGCGATTGCCGCTCGACCTTGCTCATCATCACTCATTTCAACAAAGCCGAAACCGCGGGGGCGGCCGGTCTCGCGATCGGTGATGAGATTGACCTTGTCTACGGTGCCATGGGCTTCAAAGAGGCTGCGAACATCGCTTTCCGAAGCATCGAACGAGAGATTACCAACATAGATATTGAACATCAGACTGAATCCTGACCCGAGAAAGGAGAAATCGAACCGGCCAGACCCTCGGGCATGATCAGCGTCGGTACCTACGTGAGGCCGTCGCATTCAGCCATGCTGAACGTCGATCAACCTCGCATTCCTGGATCCGATAGCCTTCGCTATCGAACTCCACAATCCAACGATCCCGAAACGATGGGATCACCCGGAGAATAAACATGGTCAGTGGTTTGTCAAGAGCGAAGACGCACCACGATCTCTAAGCCTTTGACCCGAATTGACTTAGCATATGACGTGCGGAGTTTTTGTATGAAAGACGATCTTCTCACTTTGGAACAAGGCCATTTCCATGACTCATCCCAGCGAATCCAAATCCAAGTGTCACAAAGCGAATCGATCAATAGATCACGTGTGATCCTGTCTCAACGAGAAGAGACTGCAGGCAACGTACGATCCTCGATGGAACGACAACACACGCGCCATGTATTCACGCATGTTGTTCAATAAGCCAGGATGCCTGCCATAAAAAATCGCCCCCGGCTTGAATGCCAGGGGCGAGATTGAATCCATTCAATTTCGTGGTGACGCAAGATGCGTCAAAGGTGCTTACCAGCGTTCGCGTCGACCGCCGCCGCCACCACCACCACCACCACCACCGCTACGGCTTTCGCGGGGCTTGGCTTCGTTCACCTTGAGATTGCGGCCCAGGTGATCCTGACCGTCGAGGGCATTGATGGCCGCCTGGCCTTCGCCGTCATCGGCCATTTCGACGAAACCGAAGCCGCGGGGGCGACCGGTCTCGCGATCGGTGACAAGGTTGACCTTGTCCACGGCGCCATGGGCCTCGAAGAGTGCGCGAACATCGGTTTCCGAAGCATCGAACGAGAGATTTCCAACGTAGATATTGAACATCAGACTGAATCCTGACCCGAGAAAAGAGAATACGAACCGTACAGATCCTCGGGCGTGATCTAAAACGGCAAAATCGCGAGGTGCCCCGTACAGCCAAGCTGGACAACGAACAACCTCGAAAGACTGAGATCAATATGCAAGCATATCAATCTCAATGAACATCGACCCAGAACGATAGGGTCAACGGGAGAGTATACATGGTGTCGGATATGTCAAGGGCTCAGTCTTGTCGATTTCCTAAGCACTTGCCCCGTCATGACTTAGCCAGTATCACTCATGAGCAGCCCGACACGGCGTCCCATCGTCATCTGGGACCGCCATCTTCGTCGCTTTTTCAAGTATCCCATTGGCAGCAATCCATTGGTAGCGCAGATTCGTTTACTCGCGGGTATTCAGGTGATTCGTTCCAGAGGAATGGAGCGACTGGTCTCTGTTTTTTACACGGGTACAAGCACACAATTCAGAACAGATCATCGCCAGACTGCATGAGGCCGACGCCATGTTGGGGGCCGGCTGGACGATCGCCCATATCGTCCAGCGCCTCGGGATCAGCAAGAAGGCCCACCACCGCTGGCAGAATCAGTACGGCGGGATAAAGGCGACTGACGCCAAACGTATTAAGCAACTCAAGCAGGAGAACACGCGGCGGAAGAAACTCGTGGCCGACTTGTCACCGGTCAACGCCATGCTCAAGGAGGTGACCAAGGGGGAATTCTGAACCCGAGGGTGGTCAAGTGACGGGGAATGAGGAGACTATACAATGCCCCCAGGAGACAACGACTCTCTCATTCGGAACCCGGAGCCATTGTGTGACCGAAGTACAGCCCCTGATCAGCCTCAACCAGTCCGGCAACACCATCGTCCTCGACATCCTGCACAAGAGCCTGACCGGCCAAGCGAAAATCGCCGAGTAGGGCGAGCATCTGAAAAACATCACCTTGGAGTTTCTGAAGAAGCCGATCGTCCTGAATTTCCGAGACGTGGAAATCAAGTCGCCGGCTGCCCTGAGGCGGCCATCGAGGCCAACCCGCCGGTCAAGAGCAGCAAAGGCGAGATGTGCATCTCGAATCTCAGCTACGTTCTTTTAAAAAAAAGGTATTCACTCTTACCAAGCTCGACAAGATCAGTCGCATCGATGAGGACTTCTGGATCGCCTTGCAGGTGAAGTGAAGCCTGAGTGGAGTTCCAGCGTTGCTTTTCGTGCATCGCCGGAGTGTCGACCGGCCTGACGATCTGAGTCGGTATGATTGAAGTTGGTTCAGACAATGTTGCGCACACAGATGCGAATCCTGATGATTCTGGCGTTACTGCTTTTCGTTTCAACGGTGGTCGTCGCCGACGCCATCGTGGTGACCCGCGCCATGGCCGCATCGACCATCGCCGAGATCTTCATCGAGGAATCGTCGGTCCGAGTCGAGGTCGCGATCGGCCCCCAGGACCTGGCCGCGTTCCGGAATCTCATGCCAGATGGACTCTACGAGCGTATGGGGTATCCTCCCAAGCCACTGG
>JAPULD010000102.1 GCA_027295365.1 Planctomycetota bacterium | reverse complement strand
GGAATCAACTCGGTTCCGGCCCCCGTGACGAACGCAGAGTCGCCCGTCCAGGCCTCTCCCGCCAGCCATGATTCCACGATGATCGGGCGGTCCGAGAACGACAACCCGACTCATGCTCATGAGAATGGTGACGCACAGAATACGCCCCCGCAGCGTTTGAAGGCCAAGCCCAAGCGACCCAGCGCCTTTACGAACGAACCGTACAACCGTGACAATTATCATTCGCAAGCGGGTTGAAACCTCACAGACAGCATAGTTTGCCTGAACGGTACAACGCTTCAAGTTGAACCCTGAACGCGACGGATCACAACCGTCGCGTTTTTTATATAGGCATATGAATTGTACGTTGAGGTACACGGATGCCGAATCGGTTCAGGGCCGGTGTCATGGATGGCGATTCCGTTGAAGACCTATGCATTGGAGACGTGCGTGATGTGGAATCCGTTTGAAAAGCAATTGAACAAACTGAACGAATCGAGTGATGCGCACCGAATCAGTGATGCCGCGGGGTCTCAACAGTCTTCGGCCCCGAGCGTCGCCAGCGCCGAGCCTATGTCCCAGCACGAGCCAAGCCCCGAGGCGAGCACGCCGGTCGATCCGTACGTCATGCCAGTTCCGGCTCCCGAGTCATCGGCGATGGATCAAGCGGATTCCATTGCCGAAGTCGAGTTGATGGGCGAGGTGGCCGTCGCGACGTTCACGATATCTGAACTGTCGCAACACGAGGGCGTGCAACTTCTCGCCAGTCTTCTGGAGGAGATGTCCGAAACCGGCGCAAAGCATTTCGTGCTTGACATTCAGAACATCCAGTTCATGGATTCGATGTGTCTGGGATGTCTGGTCGAAACGCTGAACAACATGACCGACTCGGGTGGCAAGATCGCCTTGGCCAACAGTGACCAGAACGTGCAACAGCTCTTCCGTATGACAAGGCTTGATCGCATGTTCCCCATCTGTCGCGACGTAATGACGGCACTCATGGCCGTGGAGCGGGAACGAGCGTGAGAAAAAGCGACTCTGTTGATCCTCGTGAATGGCGAGAGCCATTTGAGGGATCTGGAATCACGCTCCGGATTTGCTACGTGTGAATGAACAGCCTTGTGAAGTACAAGATTGCCTGGTGAAGGCGAAGTAAGAAAGCCGGAGTCTCCCCGGGATGAAAGACTCCGGCATGGACCGGAATACACCGGCCAATTGTTTCCCCGGAGCCGAGAACCCCACCCCAAATTCACTCCAATAATCCCCTGATCGCATGGCGTTAATGTGGGTCGTTCGCGAGTGCGCGTTTCCAACAGTACTACGCACTGAGAGACTTGAAATTGAAATCGTTGCCTGAAGATTTTGGGTGAATTGTCTTCACCAGCTCTTTCAGCCTGATTCTGACCTGCTTTGCATCTCATCAAGCGGTCACGATCGTTCAAGCCTTCTCAGTGGTACTTCTTGCGATTGTCAGCCATGTTTGATGGTGTCATTTTGACTGAAAGAATGCCATGACAAAACCCCCGCCCAAATGGGCAGGGGTTCGAGAGGGCCATGATTTTGGTTTGATTTACTGGATGTGCTTGAGACCACGTCGCTGGTCGCGGAGCCGGCGGCTCTTGCCCACGCGGTCGCGCAGGTAATAGAGCTTGGCTCGTCGGGCATCACCTCGACGCACGACCTCGATCTGGGCGATCCGGGGCGAGTGAAGTGGGAAGATTCGTTCCACGCCTTCGTTGGCGACGATTCTGCGGACCGTGATCATTCGATTCACGCCCCGGTTCTTGTCGGCGATCAGCACACCCTGGTAGACCTGGATGCGTTCCTTTTCGCCTTCGATGATTCGGTAGTGCACGTTGATCGTGTCACCCACGCTGAAGTTGACGCCGCTGTTCGCGTCATTGAGTTGACTCGCGACGACTTCTTCGACTGTTTTTAGACCACTCATGTTTCACCAAACCTTTGGGCCGTATGCCCTTTTGTCCCGTCGAGTTGTCCCGTTGAACGGTGTAACAACCAGTGACGAGTTAAGCGACGTGAGTCGTGGCATTTCACGATCAGGGGTCGCGGTTCTCTAGCAACTCAGGACGACGAAGCCTCGTCCGTTCAACCATCTGTTCCAATCGCCACTCGTCAACGGCCCCATGGTCGCCTGAGAGCAGCACGTCGGGAACGGCCCGATCCTTCCAGATCCGAGGCCTCGTGAAGTGAGGGCAGTCGAGCAATCGACGTCCCTCGCCCCCTGAATCGGGGGCTGATGCTCTGACGGAGTAGGAATCCTCCGCCGCCGAATCTTCATGGCCGAGCACGCCTGGCAGAAGCCTCACGATCGAGTCGATGAGGGTCATCGCTGGGAGCTCGCCACCGCTGAGGACATAATCCCCAACACTGAGTTCCAGTGGTGCGAGTTCGTCGATGACGCGCTCGTCCACACCTTCGTAATGCCCGGCGATAATCAGCAGCCGGGATCTTGTCGCCAAATCTTCAACGCGACGCTGATCAAGTCGCTCGCCTTGGGGGGTGAGCAGGATCCGGGTCGCGGGGGTCTCGTCTTGTCCTTCAACCGCCAGCACGCAGTCGTGCAAAGGTTGACACATCATGACCATCCCTGGTCCGCCGCCAAAGGGTCGATCATCGACCTTGGCGTGTTTGTTGTCCGCGAAGTCGCGAATGTCGTGCAGGTGGTAGCTCGCGAAACCGCCTGTGGCAGCCCGCCCCAGGATGGAGGCGTTCAGGACGCCCGGGAACATTTCCGGGAACAGGCTGAGAATGTCAAATCGCATGGCTCAAGGCTTCAAGCCTTTTCGAGCTTCTTGCCTGACGTGGGATCACAACCTTGCTTCTTGAGCAGGTTGGCCACGGTGCGGCTGGGTTGGGCGCCGACGCTGAGCCAGTAGTCCACACGATCAAGTTTGAATTTGACCTGCTTGTCTTCAGGGGCGATGGGATCGAACCAGCCAAGTTCTTCGATGACACGACCATCACGGGGGGCCCGCTTGTCCATCGCGTTGAGACGATAGAAAGGCCTATGGGTGCGACCCATACGTTTCAGACGGAGAACGACCATGTATGAAAACTCCTTTCAAGCACGCACTTCGATCTGAAAGACACCTTGGCCTGACCAGATCGGGAGGGTCGGGAACGAAGAGCCTTGAGGGCTTCATTTCGCCGTGCGACCACGCCTGCAGTGGGCGGATGTGGACCGGGAAGGATAGCCGATCCCGCCCTTGGGGCAAGTAGCTTGGTCAGGGCAGCAGATTCGCGAGGCCATGGACATATTTGTACGACATCGTGATTGCAAGACTGAAGATCAGCCCTCCAAACCCACTGAAGAAGATCGCAAGGACGATGAACATGCCGAACATTTGGGCCTGATCATTCTGAAAGAAGCGATACGCTCGAAGTGAAAAGCCAGAAAGGACACTGGCGCCATCCAGAGGGGGGATCGGGAGCATATTGAACACAGCCAGGACGATGTTGAGCCAGCCCCCCGTAATCAGGAAGATCGAGAGGTTGTCCGACCAATTCACCTGGGTTGGGCCCCAGGCGGCCAGAAAACCCGCCCCGGTCAGGCTGAGAAAGGCGAGCAGGACGTTCATGGCGGGCCCGGCTCCCGAGACGATGATTCGCCCCTTGCGTTTCCACCGATACCGACTTGGATCGGTGGGCATGACTCCCCAGGCAATGCCGATGATGGCGAAAATCAATAGCGAATACCAACCCATATGGACAACTGGGTTCATGGTCATGCGCTGATAACGGATGGGCGTGTCATCGCCCTGCCAGATCGCGGCCCACCCATGGGCAAGCTCATGCAACGTAATGGAGAGAATCACCCAAAAAGTCCAGCTGATGAGCAGCATGTACTGCCCAGCATTCCAGTAATCATGAACCCACCAACTCATACGTTACGCTCCCCGAGAGGGGTGAGACGAGGCAGAATGATTACCGGCACACCGGTTCGCCTGGACTGAAAGCGAATCGACACTCAACCCGACTCGTACACGACGACCAAGAAAACGTCGGAAGGGCTGAAGGATCGGCCCGAACCGGCAGTGGTTTCGGTGAGAACGGTTTGGGGGGCGATGTTCCCGAAAATATTGACGACCTTGACGCCAGACTCCTGAAGCCAGCCGTTGATATCACGCTCCAATTCGCCAACCTCGGACTCGATACTCTTGAAAATGCGGATCTGCTGCACGAAAACTCTCCTGATGGGGGTCGTATCAACCTTGGGAACCGCAGATCATGTCCTTTGGAGACGATTCGTGCAAGGGGGATCAAAGCATTTCCCGATTGAAGTTCATTCAGGGTTCGACACCCTCGAGAGCGCATCCTGATCTGAAACTCATCAATTTGAGGTGAATGTCAAGGCGGCCAATTCCTGCAGTTGATCCAAGACCTGGCCCTGGATCGGCGGTTGGCGGTAGTCGTTCTTCCACATCAGACTCTCGGTTTCGCCAGCCTCGGTCTTGAATCGGGCTGTTTGACGCAACCATGAAGTCGGGGTTGGCGGCGTGCGTGACCACGATGAAGCAGGCTCGAAAAACATGTAGATGTCCCATTCCGGCTGATCGCTGGCCCGGCCGGTTGCATAGGGCTTGAAGAAATGATCTTCAGGCAGCGACGAGGCCATCTCCTGGGAAGCCCTCGGAAACACATCGTGCCGATACGCCAAACCGGCGCGCCGATCGGGATCCCAGAACTGGGTGACGTTGGGATGATCGGCAAAGATGTCCATGGACGCCTTGGCTGCCGCCTGAGTGTCCGAGGCAAGCATCGGTGCCCAGACAATCGTGACGCGCACATCGTCGGTTGAATACGCCGAAGCGATCGCGTCGCGCACGGACCGTGCGCCGTACAGGCAAGGCCCTCAGGTCGGTGACAGGATCGCGAGGAACTGGTGCTGATCGTTGTGTGAATTGAAATGATCACGCAGGGGGGTGAGCGAGTCTTGCAGGCTGATCATTGAATCGGGTCCGTTTGAGCCAGAATTTGCGAGAGTCTTCGTGGGCGAAGTTGAGTTGCAGCCAGCCAAAAAGTTCGCCACAAAGATGGACAGAAATGAAAGGGCATGTCTGTATTTCATGTAGGAATCTCCAAATTTCAGATTCAATGTTTGAGCATCGATCCGATCGCTTTCATGGCCGAGGCCAGACGTTGTTCGGCTTCGGGCTGGCCACAGGAGGTCAGGCAATTCAGCAGTTCGGTTTCAGTCAGTTTGATGGTGACGCGATTCAGTGCGGCCTTGACCGCCGCGACCTGCGTGAGAATCTCATCGCAGCATCGCCGCTCGTCGATCATTCGTTTCACCGCCCCCACATGGCCTTCGATGCGGCTGAGGCTGTTCGTGAGTTCCTTGACCGCCTCTTCGGAGAGGTAGGCTTCGCAGTTGGTTGAAGTCTTCCTTTTCGATGTGGAACGTGGCATGGAGGACTTGTCCCTTATCCCCCCTGGGGGGATGTTGGTTGTACCCAAACATACCTTTCAGGAGCATGGATTCATTGATATTTTTCATTCTATTTTTCAATCGATGAACCGGCCCGGAACGGAGGGATCCTGGCTCAACACGGCCCATCGGACTTGTGAGCGACCACTACCGCAGGTGGAATATCTATCCGGGGCGTGAATCCTCAGCATTACCATGGAGTTACGCTGCGCCGGCCTTGTCCTTCACGTCGTCAGCGAGTCCGAGTTCGACCAGTCTCGCCAGGGGACTCCTGGGTTTCTTCAGGGCCTCTTTCAGGCGTTGCTTTGCCCCCGGATTGGCATAGACGTTGAAAAGCAACGCCTTGATGGTGCCGAACAAACCCCCGAAGCTGGAAAACGTGTGATGCACGGCAGTCGGTTCATACCCACAATGCACCATGCATTGCTGGCACTTGGGGTTGCCGCTGGCCTGGCCATACTGATCCCAGTGTGTGTCGTTGAGCAGTTCGTCGAACGTATCGACGTATCCCTCCTGCAACAGATAGCAGGGCTTCTGCCATCCAAACAGGTTGTAGGTCGGGTTGCCCCAGGGGGTGCATTCGTAGTCGCGCTGCCCCATCAGGAATTCGAGGAAGAGCGGCGACTGGTTGAATCGCCAGCGCTTCTTGCGGTTGGCGAGGATCATTTCGAACAGGTCGTGAGTGGCTTGTCGTTGCAGAAAATTCTGCTGGTCGGGAGCTTTCTCGTAGGCATACCCCGGACTGATGGTCATGCCTTCCACGCCGACATCCATGAGGTCATCAAAGAATCCCCGAACGGCGTTGGGGTCCGCGCCAGCGAACAGCGTGGTGTTGGTCGTGACTCGAAAGCCACGCTGGACGGCCATCCGAATTGCATGCATCGCAATCTCGTACGTTCCATCCCGACACACCGCGAAATCGTGGTGCTCCTCGTCGCCATCCATGTGCACGGAAAAGGTGAGGTACTTGCTGGGGGTGAACCACCCTGCCTCGAGTTTCTCCTTCAGCAGCAAGGCGTTCGTACAGAGATAGATGTACTTCCGTCGTTTGACGAGCGCCTCGACCAGCTCGCGGATATGAGGGTACATCAGGGGCTCGCCCCCCGGGATCGACACCATCGGGGCCCCACATTCATCGACCGCATTCAATGCGTCTTCGAGGGGCAGATCTTGCTTGAGGATGTGCGCGGGATATTGAATCTTGCCACAGCCTGCGCAGGCGAGATTGCATCGAAACAGGGGCTCGAGCATGAGGACGAGGGGATAGTGTTTGTTCCCGCGCAACTTTTGACGGAGGACGTACAATGTAACGGT
>JAPULD010000101.1 GCA_027295365.1 Planctomycetota bacterium | reverse complement strand
GAAATCGTTGAACGTTACGTCAGCCGGGTCATCGCCTTTTATCAGGGAGAGGTCATCTGCGATGAATCCCCGGCGCAAGCGCTGGCCGACCCCAAGGTTCAAGAATTCGTCATCGGCGTTTCAACACGCGGATTGAAATGGCTTCGAGGTGAGGTATCCGGGAAGCAGACAGGTCTCTCGGGGAGCCCTATCATTCGCCCATGTGATTTCGCTACCTTCAAATCGTTGGTTGGCGGGTTCTCAGCCCCGGTAGCTCAGTTGGATAGAGCAGCGGTCTTCTAAACCGCAGGTCGCAGGTTCGAGTCCTGCCCGGGGCGTTCCATCAGAGTTGCCTTGATCCAACATTGAATCGAATGAGGCGAGCGGGAATTGGTCTCACAAGACAAGCTCAACTCCGATGGAGTCGTTGTTTTCTCGATGTGCACAGCTCATCGACCACGTCGTCCGCCTCCACCCCTGCTTCTGCCTCCGCCCCCGGAACGACCCCCAGTTCGATTTCCCGGGGATCTCGATGTCGGACGTTGGTTGTATTGGCGGGTTCGATTTGTGCCATGGTCTCTCGATTGCGAATCTCGATTCAAGTCTCGTTGCCGATTCTGGTTCGAGGTTCGATCGTTCTTCGACCAGCCTCCATCCTGCCGCTTCTCCCAACCCTGATCGGTCTTGCGATGAATATTGCCATCGCGATCTGCAAAGACGTTGTTCTCGCGTTGTCGCGAGCCATCAGCACGTCGGTTCCCGAGATTGTCGCGTCGGTCGCCTGATCGGCCATCTTGCCCGTTGCGACGATCGTCCATGTTGCGTTGCCGATTCTCTTGTCGATCGTAGAGGTTGTCGTTGGGTTCCCAGGAGATGTTCTGGTCGATATCGAGGCCATGCCGATCCCGTTCGATGTCGATTTCGTTGGTGAAGGTGCCTCGGGGGGTGGTCACGGTTCGTGAGAGACTGACATCGCCATAGCCTCGGCAGCCACCCGCGCCCCAGTAGCCATTGTGTCCCCAGACCGCGACGCCATGATGACCATAACTGACGCGAACGCCCCAGTTGCCGGTGTAGGAGTTGTAGCGAATGGAAACGCCGTAGGTGCAAGGGCGGGCGTAGTAATAGTTGCCATGCCATGGGCGGTAGTAGTACCCGGTGCCATAGACGACGACGCCATGATAGGGATAGCACCCGATGTAACCCGGGTAATACCCGACGTAGACATAGTTCGGGGTTGAGCTGTACACACGAACGTACGTCACGTTGTACAAGGGGCAACTGGGGGGGATCGTGTAGATCTCGTCCGGCACTTCGCTGCAGACGATCCAGGGGCCCGTCGCGTTTTCGGCGCAATACCAGACGGCTTGATTGCAACAATAATAAATCTTGTTCACCATCAAGATGGATGATGCGGTGTTGGTCGCATATACGACGCTTGAATCCTCGACTTTTTCAAAGTGCGGGGCCCCGTCATATTCCACGGTAATCGTCCCGTTTCGATCTATCCTTGACGTCTGGGGAATCTGCGAGTCGTTGACGGCATCGATGGCCTCTTGCGTCCCGGCAATGCTGGGCAAGACCGTCGCCTTGGGGGAGTGTTCGGGAATCACCTTGAAACCCTCGGGAAGCTCATCCGATGAGACGTATTGCCAGTCGCCCTCCATGGAATCATTCGTATACCAACGGCCCGAAAGGAGCACGTAGTAATTTTGCGTGTCGATGTCCAGGAACACATCCGATGACGTGTTGGCCATGTACAGCAGGGTTGTGTTTTCGATAGGCGTATATTGAGGGCTGCCATCGGACGAGATCAATTCAGTCGGGACCGTGGCGATGACGATTTCAGGGTGCTTGTCAAAGTTCGCTACCCCTTCGTCTTCCTCGTTCCTTGGATCGGCTGAGGAGGATTGGGAACCGAAGACTGCCTTGACGCCGGGTGACGGTGATTCGGACTCGACCCAGAATCCGTTCAACTCCATGGTCGTCATGTACTTCGTGCCATCGGTGAGGTAGTACGCCTTGGAAGCAGGCTCGAACAGCATGACGAATGGCGTGTTGACGACCCGCATCACTTTTGAATTATCGATCGGTTCGAGTCGAGGTTCACCATCCAGCGTGATGAGCAAGGCGGGGTGGCTGACGAAAATGATCTTTGGAGGTGTATTCTTCAGTTCGCTCGCAGCCTGTTTGCGTTTTTCGATCGAGGCCATCGAGGCCAGGAGGCGATCAAGTGACAACTCAGGAACCCACTTCATCATTTCGGTCGAAAGACGCGTCTTGAATTCTTCAAGCTGCTCAGGCGTGGCGGCGGAATCTTTCGGCACGTGTACCTTGGTGACTTTGAGCTCTTCAAGTTTCACGGTTCGGTTGTTTCGATCGGTGTTGACCTGGGCTTCAAACCAGACGACCCCGAACACTGGTTCTTCCTCGCCAGTGCGAGTGAACGCGGCGGCGGATCGTGCCTTGAGCGTGATGCCCTCAAACGATTCGAGCTGAGGTTGATAAATGACGATCATGCCATTCTCGACTTGGAGTTCGAATGGCCAGTCGGGACCGGCTGATTCCTGAGCGGTTGCATGCATCGTGAACGCAATCAACCCGAAAAGAATCATTGCCAAGGGTGAACGATACATCGTGTGCTGGTGCAACAATCTCAACTCCTCATCGTCGTGACACCGGGAAGTTTCACCATCTGTGCAATCGGTCATGCCTGATCCACGCGTTTCGAAAGGTCTTCATTCTGGTTTCTGATCACCCTGGTGTCCAGATCCTGAAAATCGCATGCTATCTATAGTTCTCGGGGCAAGAGGGGGGGGCAAGCTGATGAGGCTCAGAAAACCCGAAAAGGGCACTTCAGCCAACAATAACTGAGTGTGTAGGGACATTGAGATTCGTTCTTTGCTTTCACCAACTCTTTCAATTGAACAAGAGCTGACGGAGCCACGTAGAACTCAAGTCATATCCACTTCGCACCGTGGTCTCTCCAAGTCCTGTCTTTCGCGACGTTCAAGAGCTGAGTCGATTGCTTGCCGCACTCATTCATTTCTTCATCGCTGGGGGTCATTGGCCCCCGACTCAGTTGAAAGGAGACCTTCATGGTGCAGAAAAATGTTCGTCTATTGATTGTTGGGGTGGTTGTGTTGACGCTTGGTTGCGCCGTCCTGGTGTATACGTTGGGGCGATCCGATCCAGAGCCGACCCTGACTCCCGAGCAGATTGAAAACATGCCCGGCGATAGAGATCCGGTGCCTGCCCCCACTGTTGGCCAGTCGGCTCCGACATTGATGCCGGGTCGATAAGGATCGAACGTCGAAGTTGATCCTGACCCTTTACCCCTAGCCATGAAAAAAGCGGAACCGCTCTTGCGGTTCCGCTTTCAAGTTTCACGATCGAAGGATGGATTAGTCTTTTGTGGTCGCGGCGTCGAGCTTTGCCATGTAGGCGACGGGATTCTTCTTGAATTTCTTGATGCATCCCTTGCAGCAGAAACGGACGAGCCGGTTCGCGAAGACGACGTTCACGGGTTTATCGCCCAGTTCGGAGTCTTCCATTACCAGGCAATTCTCCAGGGGATACGACTCCAACTGCTTGGCGATGACGGCTTCATTGACCGCGGCCAAGTAGTCGGCGGGATTCTTCTTGAACTTCCGCACGCAGCCCTTGCAGCAGAATCGAACGAGACGGTTCTTGTAAACGAAATTGACCGGATCACCCATGTCCTCGGAACCCAGTTTTTCGTCCTTCATGACGAGACAGGTGTCCATGGGATAGTAAGGCATCTGCTGCTCGACGATCGCTTCGTCGATCTTGGCGATGTACTTGTCGGCGTCCTTCTTGAATCCATTGACGCAGCCCTTGCAGCAGAGCTTGATTTCGCGACCCTCATGTGCGAGGACGATCGGATCGCCCATCGAACCGAGTTCTTCACCCGAGACGGCACAGAAGTTCAGGGGGTACGGATCGCCCTTGGGGGCTTTTTCGTCTCCTGGGTGGGTCATGGCCATGCCGACCACTGACACACTCATCAGAGCTAGTGCGGCCAGAAAGCGAAAACCTCGAATTGAGTGAAATGCGGTACGCATGGAAATGATCCTCCAGGGGAAAAATTGTTTGTGTTATGGGTTGAACACCGCGAGTGGCGAAATTGTTGCACACCCTTTGGACAGATCAATCCGCAATTGGGGCAATTTCATCCATGATTCTCGGGAATTGATCCAGATTGAACCAGGCGGCTCGGACCTGAAGAGCCGGCTCATCCTCGGTCCAGACCAAGAGAAGCGTGTTTTGAAGTCGAGTCAGCCTGGGAAAACCGCTTGATCGCTGGATGGAGGAAGAAGTCAAAGAAATCGTCGGGCTCATACGACCATCCGGGGAAATGCGGCGGGCCAGAATCGCCCCGAACAAGCTTCCAGAGTCCAGCCAGCTGACGATTGCATCTCCATCGGGGGTCAGAACCACATCCACTCGTCCCAATGGCTGACCATCATCGAGGATGAAAGGTTTCTGAAACGTCTTGCCTTCATCCTTTGAGAAGGCAACTCGAATCTGGGGTAGGCTGTTGGCGGCGGTATACCAGGCGACGGCGATATTCGTTCCCAAAGACGCAGACGCCGGTCCATTGACGGGGCACCCGGGAATGATCCAGCCATCGACATGGACCGGTTCAGGAGCCGTCCATTCCATGCCGTCGTAGCGCACCATCCAGATGTCACGCACTTCGTCCATGCTTCTGTCGCGATAGAAGATGACCGGCCCGGTGCGAGTGGTGATGGCCGAGGTGCCGCAACATTCACAAATGCGTTCGTCAAGTCGGATGCCTCGAGTGACACGATCGCTGACCAGGGCTGACCTCAGGTTCATGTTGCCTGAACCATGCCCCTCATCATCAGCGTCATCATCGATCGCCATTTCGCGTCCATCGAGCCAGAAGGCGCGAATGCCATCGGCCTCGGGAACAAGGGAGACAAACCCATGCTCGGTTTGGGTGCCATCGTTGTGAGCGGCGCCAATGTGAGTCCAGGTCATTCCATCATCGTTCGAGGATGCGATGCGTACGTCATAGGCAAAGGTGCCCTCGCCCGATTTTTCGAGCCAATGGGCGAAGAGGCGGCCATCATCGACTTGAAGAATCGATGGGGTATCCGCCCAGTTGGCGAAAAAGGGGACGTGTTCAACGATGGTGAGAGGATCGCTCCACGATTCTTCTTGAAATCGTGAAAAACGCAGTCGATAGTGTGGACGCTCTTGTCGCGTGTTGTCTTGCGTCTCGGTATCGACCAGTTCAAGCCAACTGAGCAATACGCTCCTGCCATCCGGGGCCAGTGAAGTCGCCGGCGCCAATGAACCTGGTGCGGCCGGCGGGTTGACGCGGGTGAGATTCAATTCGTTGTCCGAAGCAAGGAGCGAGGAGGCACACGTGATCATGGCCAGCGTGATCGGGAGAAGGAGAATGCGCCTGGATTGATCGTGAATTCGCATAATCTGGTGTTTGCATGACTCCTTCAGAGATCATTCACACGTGTGTTCAGGAAGAAGGAGTAATTGCTGTTTCATCAGGGGAATAAGAAAAATCAACCTGCCGGTTCGACGAGTAGCTTTCGTGCCGCGGCCCGACCCATGGTAACGGGTTGGCGACGACTCGGTCTGACGGTCATGGCATCGCCCACATCGTCGGTCTGTTCGATTCTGACGGTTGTCCCGGGGCGCAGTCCTCGCTCGTCGATGAATCGAAGAAAGGCCTGTTCCTGATCGAGGATGCGGGTGATAGTGACTTTGTCTCCCGCCACGCCATCCACTAGACGATGGATTTTCGTGGTGGGCATTTCGCCATCGGAGGCGGGTATGGGATCGCCATGGGGGTCGGTCAGGGGATGGCCCAGGAAAGAATCAATCCGTTCCATGAGCTTGTCGGAAATGGCATGTTCGAGGCGTTCAGCATCTTCGTGCACCTCGGCCCAGTCCAGTCCGAATGTTTCCACCAGCAGGGTTTCAACGAGTCGATGACGTCGCAAGACCCTCAAGGCTGTTTTGCGACCTTTGGATGTCAACTTGACCCCACTGTACGCCTCATAGTGGACGAGCTTGTCGCGATGCAGCTTCTTGACCATGGAGGTGGCGGTTCCCGGCACCACCTCCATCGACTCGGCTAAATCTCCCATGCTCACCAACTGGTGGGGATTCTCCAGCGTGAGCTGGAAAATGTGCTTGAGATAGTCTTCGGTCGCCTGGGAAGGCATATTGAACTCCTAAGGGAGCATTCTACCCCAGTCGGCAGAATAAAGTTTCTCTTTCTCCAAACACTTGATTTTCATTGTTTTAGGCTCTATATTTTGACGAGTCAAAATAATCTCGGTTTCAAGTGCCACAATCGATGAACCGTGAGCCAATCAAGGACAAGCAATGAAGATTTCAAGACTGTTGGCAATTGTGTTTGCAAGCTTGGTTCTGATCATCCAAGGTGTATCGGCTCACATCGTCCCTCCTGAAAATCTGCACCCTCTGGCCGCGTCGTACCGTCGCGCGATGTTCATCTTGAATCTGAACCCGGTGGTCTGGGAGTAGGTCGAGACTGATGTCGATGCCATTGCGGACTTCTGGAGGGCGATCGACTCGAGGGCCTCTCGCGAATTTCAACGAAAGGCCCACGACATCATCGCCAGGGCGCAACTCGTTGCCGATGAAGATCGCGGCATCGAACCTTTGCCACGACGTGAAGCGGCGGCACAAGTTTTCGAACTGTTGACTCGTGCGATTCACGATATTGGTCAGCACAAACTGATGATCACGCTGAAGGATCTCGGAAGCCGGGAAGCGATCGAGCCGGTGATGTTGGAAGCTCAGGCCATCTTCGCGGCCTACAACGACGTGCTGAGGGCCACCGACCCGGAGGGATTTCAGCAAGTCGGTCAACAATGGCTCGACATGGCCACGGCCCTCGGGACTCCCGGGTTGCTCGGGATTAGCATGGTCGAATGCGACCATGAACGGATCCGGCATGCGGTGTCCGGGATCCTTGGCTACATGGACGAAAACTTCAGTGATTTCAACACGGTGCCAAACCGCTCCTTGGCACCATGGCCGGTTCGAAGTTCGACGTTTGATGAGCACGCTCGTCTTCCGATCAAGCTACCTCCCGGCAACAACGTCAACAAGCAGATTCCTCGTCCCCGGCAGATCCTCAACATGGTGTCCCGAGGCGTTGACGAAAGCGAGACGCCGCTCATTGCTCTGGGGGACATGGCGTTCGACAGCGCGTTCATCTTCGGTGAACCGATGCGAACGCTCGGCATGTCGTGCAACACCTGCCACAACAAGAGCATCACGAATCCGGATTTCTTCGTACCCGGCCTTTCCTCGCGCCCAGGTGGTTTCGACGTCAGCAACAGTTATCTGGCCCCGCATGCAAACAACGGCGTCTTCGATCCACTCGACATTCCCGACCTGCGTGGAATTCGCTTCACGGCACCGTACGGGCGCAATGGCCGATTCGGATCGCTCCGGGAATTCGTACGGAACGGGATCGTCAACGAGTTCAATGGGCCCGAGCCGGATCCCATTCTCCTGGATGGCATCATCGCGTACATGAACGAATTTGACTTTCTCAGCAATCCAAAATTGAATCGAGACGGAACGCTCAACGAACGCGCTTCGAGTTCGGCCCGGCGGGGCGAGACCCTTTTTACGAAATCATTCCCCCAGATGGGGAATCAAAGCTGTGCCACCTGCCACATCCCATCGTCAAACTTCCTGGATTCTCAACGGCACGACATCGGGACGGTGCAGGGTTACGAACCACATTCGCTTGATCGCGCCCTCGACACGCCGACCCTGCTGAGCTGCGTGTACACGGCGCCGTATTTCCACGACGGAAGTCAGCCGACGCTTCGAGCGGTGAATGAGTGGTTCAATACGACCTACGAACTGGGATTGAGCGAGGCGGAACTCCATGACCTGACGGCTTACGTCGAAACGGTCGGCGAAGGCGTCGATGCCTACGAGGACACGACCTATTACCTGGATGCTGAGATGGAAGAGTTCAGCTTCTTTCTTTCGGCGTATGAGTTCCTCGTGGAAAAGAACAAACCAGAACTGATGAACACGACATTCCAGACCATCGCCCTGGAAATTCAAAATCACAAATGGGAGCTTCAGGATTATGGAGCCATGCCCGTGATGGATCGTCTGGCCGAGATCATGGATGAGGCCTACGAGGCCAACCAGTCCAACCAACGAGCGCTTGTCCGCGAGAAAGTGGACGAGTATCGCGAGCTGTACGCAAAGAATGTTGATCGCTTGAAATAATCATGTGCAATCCTCAGGCCGGTCGCGATCGAACGCGTCTGGCGAGGAGAGGCATGCAAGGAGTGAATGCAATGCACAGGGACAGATATATCAGATCGCCCAAATCACACGTGCTGACGGTGGCCCTGATGGGCTTGTTTCTCATGAGCGGATTCGGTGTGGCTTCGAGCCCCGGCTCCAAGTCGGACAATTCGTCATTGCCTAAAGTCGAGTTCGATCCGAATGCGGACCCCATCCGAATCGCGTTCATTTCGTATGCGAATCCACAGCAAGTCGCCAGCGACAGCGAAGCCGTGTGCCGGTATCTGGAGCCATTCGTGGGCGTCCCGGTGAAGGGTTTCGTCACCATGGATTACGGCTCGTCGGTCGAAGCCATGCGGAATGAACAGGCGGACCTGGCCTTTGTCGATCCTCTGGCCTTCATGATGGCCCATGAACAGATCGGGGTGAAACCCCTGGTTCTGGAAATCTACGCCTCGGGCGAGCCCACGTATTACTCCTGCATCTGGGTGCGCAAGGACAGCGGAATCCGCGAACTCAAGGATATGAAGGACAAGGTCATTTCATTCGCGGATCAGGTCGACATGTCGGGCCACCTGATGCCCCGCGACATCTTCGTACGCGAAGGACTCCTTCCCAAGGACCAACTGGAAGGTTCGTTCTTCAAGCAAGTGTATTTCGCGGGAGGCGACGAGCAGGCGATCCGTGCCGTCTACAATGGGTTCGTCGATGCGGCGGGCATCAGCCAGTTCGCGTATTTGCTGCTCCGTCCTGAGGAGCGTGAAGAGATCACGGTCATTGCCCGTTCCATCGACAGCCCTTCCCATCTGGTGATGGCTCGAAAGAACCTTTCAGATGAGACCTGCGAGCGAATCTCCCAGGCGCTGTTGTCGCTTGATCCGAAGAATCCAACCGAAAAGATGTTGCTGGATCGACTGTACGGGGTGCAAGGATTCGCCGAGGCCAAGATGTCAGATTTCGCCGATGTCGCCAAAATTGCAGCCCGGTATGGATTCATCCGCAAGCCGGAAGCATTCGCCAAACCCTCAAGCGAGTCGGCCACGCAAGAGACTGAAGAGGACCAGCAATAGCGGGTGATCCTCGCGAGATGCCGATGATCAAGATCGAATATCTCGAAGTCAAGTACGGTCGAAATCCGCCGGTGCTGTCCATCGACAAATTGCACATCGGTCCTCGTGAACGAGTTGCGATCATCGGACCAAGCGGAGCCGGCAAGAGTACGCTCCTTCGCACCATCAAGGGGTACGTGCGACCGGCACGGGGGAAGATTGAGGTGATGGGCGTGAATCTGGCGACCGCGCGGCGTCGAGAGCGTCAACCCGTCAATCAACGCATCGGCGTCGTCTATCAACAATTTCACCTGGTCAAGCGATTGAGCGTGGTCAAGAATGTCTTGTGCGGCCGACTCGGTCTGACCAGTCGATGGCGATCGTTGTTGGGCATCTTTTCCGCCGAAGATCGCGCGGTCGCCTGGTCGGCCATTTGCGAAGTGGGTCTGAGCAAGAAAGTGCACCAAAGGGCGGACACGTTGAGTGGGGGTGAACAGCAGCGCGTCGCGGTCGCCCGTGCCCTGGCTCAACAGCCGACCATTATTCTCGCCGACGAACCGGTCTCGAGCGTCGATCCGGCGTGGGCCGAGGACATCTTGGAACTGATACTCCAAGTGCAGGCCCATCACAATGCAACCCTGGTCATGAGTTTGCATCAACCGGATCTGGCCCGGCGTTTTGCCGATCGCATCATCGGGCTTCGCGATGGCAAAGTTGTCTTTGATGGCCCGCCGTCCATGCTCACCGAAAACAGTCTCAAGGAGCTTTACCGTGGAATCGACAGCCTCCCTCTCAACGGTGCTGCCACCCACGCCGAGAAGGATCAGACACGCAGCGCTTAAGTGCACACTCGTGGGCACGTTGTTGGCGATTCTCGTCTGGTGTTGGGTGGGGACGGGCATGAGCACGCACGACCTGATCGGCTCCGGGCCTCGCATCGCGGATTTCTTCGACCGCATGCTGCCACCTGACCTGACGTGGACGACCAACGAACCCCGGCCCTTCGCGCCGCCGCTGAAAATCGCGTGGACCGCCGTCTCCATCACGCTGCAGATTTCCGTGCTCGGCACAGCGATCGGTTTTGTCCTGGCCATCGTGCTGGGGTTTCTGGCGGCGGAAAACCTGACGCCTCACTGGGTCCACCATCCGCTGAAGATTGCCCTGGCCCTGTTGCGTTCCATTCCCGTCATTCTGCTGGCGCTGCTCTTCGTGACGGCGGTGGGGCTTGGTGCCGTGCCGGGCGTTCTCGCCATTGGTGTCCATTCCGTGGGCATGCTCGGCAAATTGTTCGCCGAGGAAGTTGAGGGAGCCGACGAAGGCGTGTGGGAGGCCATGGACAGCGCCGGGGCGAACTGGTTCCAGAAGGTACGCTATGCCATCTGGCCCCAGGTCGCGGCTCAAATCTACTCGCTCACCCTGTTCAGGTTGGACATGAACATCC
The DNA here is from genome assembly GCA_027295365.1 of Planctomycetota bacterium. GTDB lineage: Bacteria > Planctomycetota > Phycisphaerae > Phycisphaerales > SM1A02 > JADFSH01. The sequence goes on along the minus strand of JAPULD010000101.1, from coordinate 2,709 downwards.
GCGAATCCGCGGTGCTGGGTCTGGTCGGGGTCGCGGGACTCGGTCTTTGGATCGAGAATTATCGACGGGCCTTCGACTATCCGAGCGTGGCGACGTTGGTCATCGTCACGATGATGGTCGTGCTCATCGTGGAGCAGTTGAGCATTCAGGTTCGGCGCCGATTAAAATAGTATGAAAGTGACGCCCTGCGAAGTTAAACGATATCAATCTTCAAAGAGATGATTCAGAATGACATCACGCACTTGATGACAAGGCAATTCATCGCCCAGGGTCGGATCGTTTCGCGATGTCATCAACAGGGGCATCAATTCCGGGGGCTGGTCGATACGGCCATGTGAACCCTTGACGAGCCTCGTGTCCAGGGGGATCACATCCATGAGGGTGCGGAAACCGAGCTTCTTGCGAAGTAGCTTCATGGCGATGCGGAGCTTGGGAAGCGTGAGCGTCGGGTCCAGAAACAATTCGCGGGGGTCGTAACCCGGCTTGCGATGAATATCGACCGTTCTGGCGAAATCAGGAGCCTTGGCGTCGTCGAGCCAGTAGTCGTAGGTGAACCAGCGACCCAGGGAAGCAATCAGGATCAGGTCCCCGGCACGAGCATGGTCAATTCCAAATTCCTTCTGTGATTCCCGATCAAGCACGCGCTCAACCCCCGGAATTTTGGAGAGCAAGGTTGTGTAGTGGGGGATTTGATCCGGGTTTTTCACGTAGACGTGGGCGATCTGATGATCGACCACTGCGAACGCTTCGCTGGCTCCTGGATCGAGCAGTTCTCCTCCGTCTTCATTGCGCACCTGCAGGGAACCTTCTTGCCGCAGAGCTTCGTTGACATGAACTGCTTCATCGACTGGTTCGATGCCATACTCACTGAGGAGAATGATCCGCACGTTGCGAGAATCGAAGTAGTCGATCAGGCGACCGACTTCCGTATCGATCTGGGCCACGTGATTTTGGATGTCGGGATGGTTGGGGCCAAGTTTTTGCAGGCCATAATCCAAGTGAGGCAGATAGATCAACATCAACGAAGGGTCGAAACGCTGGTGGACCTCAAGGCTCGCATCGGCGATCCAGCGACTGGACACGATTGACGCCATGGGGCCCCAGAAGTTGAACAATGGGAACTGGCCCAGCTTGGATTGCAATTCATCGCGCAGCGATACGGGGTAGGTGTGGATGTCGGGGATCTTTCGTCCATCGGCCTTGTATTGAGGCCGGGGCGTGACGGAGATGTCCGCCGACGAATTCATGTTGTACCACCAGAACATGTTGGCGCAGGTGAATTGGGGATCTCGCTGTTTCGCGGTTTCCCAGACCTTTTCGCTCTGCACCAGGCGGTTGGATTGTTTCCAGAACATGACTTCCCCGAGATCGCGATCGTACCAACCGTTGCCCACGATTCCATGTTTCGAGGGCGGGAGCCCCGTCAGCATGCTGGATTGAACCGAGCAAGTCACGGCAGGCAACACCGGCTTCAAGCGATGCACCTGGCTTCGCCCCCGGTTGGCCAGCGCGTAGAGATTTGGCGAGGTATCGCCCAACAGCGATCCACTCAGGCCCACGACATTGATGACCACGGTTTGATGCGTCATTATGTGCCCATGATAAAGCGATGGCCGATGAGGGTGAGGATGAAGCAGATAAAACAGAGCCCCATCATGAGCGGTTGATCAAGCAACGCCAGAATATGAGCATCGACAAGGCAGATGCCGGCTAGCCAGCCTTGCACCGCGCCTCCGATTCGAGGTGGATTTGCATTCAGATGATGCGCGGAGCTCAACGTCAGCCATGCGACGAGGACCAGGCCACTGAGCAAGGGCATCATCAATTGCGTGGAGGGAAGAAACAGAAACATGCACACCACTGGAAGCGGGAGCAGATAAGCCAGCCACACTCGGCGGCCCGGCTGCTTCTTGGCCTCCACGCGGGCGATCAGTGTGAGCAAGACGATGTATAAAAGGATCGCGATCGAAGGGGGGGCGAAAAGCGACCAGTCCAGGGGCCAGGCCATGGCTGCCCCGGCGCTGATATATACCAGCGAGCGGCAGAGACCCATGAGAATGACCGAGCCGGCAAATCGCTTGTGAAACAGGTCGTAGGCGATAATGGTCATCGTCAACCCGAGGGCCATATACAACGCGAATCGGTTGAATGTGACCATAATGCCAAGGGCAACACTCATGCATATGAAGCAATAGATGAACGCTGCTTTTCGGGAGATTCGACCTGATGGAATCGGTCGTTCGGGACGCTCCTTGGAATCCAAGGGGGCATCAACCACGTCGTTGAGTGCCATGCCCCCGATGTAGAGGAGGATCATCGCCAATACGATCGTGGTGATTTTGACCACCCCTGGTATTGGATCAACCTTGACCAGGGCGACACCCACCAGAACGTTGGTGACGATGGTGGGGGTGTTCGACAGCCGCGCGAGTTCGAGGTAGGAGCGGGTTGTTCCGATGGTAAATGGCACGGGGAATGAATACTCTTAACATCGGGTGCCACGGACAGTGGAGCGCAGCGGAGTCTTCCGTGCCCGAATCGCGAAGGTTGACCAACATCACGGACGACTCCCTTCGGTCGCTATCCGTGGCACCCAGCTTAGGACTTATTTTCAAACATGCGATCCCGCAGCCAGATCAACTCGTCGGCAATGCCCTCGGCGAGGTCATCCTTCTGCAATTCCTCGGGCAACACGTTCCAGGCATAGGT
>JAPULD010000100.1 GCA_027295365.1 Planctomycetota bacterium | reverse complement strand
ATCGCTTACCACCATGCGCGTATTGAATTTGGTATGCAGTTTCTGGCGATCGCTGGTGCCTGACCCTTGTTTCGGAATTGGCCCAAGCGTTCGACCATCCCGGGTATAGAGATCTCGATCCTTGCACCAGCCTTCGGACTCCAGGACATACACCCGTGTCCAGCCTTCCTGAACTTCATCGTCGAGTTGCCGGAACTCCAGATGCACTTCTTCACCTGGGCCGAAGATTGCGAGGGCGTCGTCCGCTTGACTCACCAATGCATCGACGCGACCAAATGAAGTGTATTGCCCGGTCTGTGCTTTCGTATCCCAGAACGTCGAACGTTGGTCGTAGTCGTAATTGGGATAGGACTGAGGACCGACGGTGTGCCTCGCGAATCCTTGGCGCTGCAATGTTGATTCGGCCATGGGCAATTCGATTCGCTTTGCCCGGGAGCAATCCTCGGCCCAGGCGATACGGATCTGATCCCAATAGACCTCCACGTTGGACGTGATCCGAAGCTCACGCGTGCCTTTGGGTAGATTCGCCAAGGGCACGGACATGGGCTTTGGCATGCCCGCGGGGTAACCAAATTGTTCGAGCACGACGACCCACTCGCCATCTTCGTCTCGAGCCTCGATGGATGGAGCGTTGTAGGAAGCACCAGCTTGCCAGGCGGCGAACATCGTCTGGGAATACGGGTATTCAATCCACCCCTGGGCGATGAGCATCGGTACGCCGGCGTCCGCGTCGATGGGCTCATCGAACGTAAGCGTCAGGACGTGATCGTTTTCCAGCCTGCCGATGAAGCGAAGGTCTAGCGGGCCGATGGGCGGCGCGACTTGATCGATGCCAAGCAAAGTGGCCGTCACATCCTGATTCCGATCATTGATGACGCGCGACGGGCTCATGCTTTTTCTGAAATAGCGAGCTTCACCCGTGGGCGCTGGCCCCATCACGTGTGAACGTTCATCAAGGATCATCGACCAACCGGGGGGCAGGTCATAGGCGACGAGCCGGGCCGCATCGAGATAACAAGCCTCCTGCATTGGCTCACCAATCTTCAACGCGAAGCGTCCATCTCTTGCTTTCAGAAGGCCATCGGGAAGCATGAGGTTTTCCCAGGGTCGGGGCCGGTTGTATTCACCCGGGGCGAGCATGAACCCGAGCCCCCCCACGCCCAGGACATCGCTGACGAACTGGAATTTCTCGCCATTCCAGGCAAAGAGCACCGGGCAACTCGACGTCAGACGCTGGATCTCTTCGATGGTTTCGCAGCCGCTCGAACCCCCGACGGTGAAATCCCTGAGACGCTGCACTTTGTCCTTGTTCACATAGGCCACGTCGTGCAGTTCCGTCTGGAGCACGCCATCGGACCAGTCGAGTTTGATGAAGTCGATGCTGGAATGTCCCAGGGAACCGATCGTGATTGGCTGGAGGCTTTGCCCGGGTCCGGATGCATTGCGGAATGTGTCGAGGGCGATCCAGTGCGAGTCGATTCGTGCTTGCAGGAATGCGCCGATGCCGGACGCGTTGGATCGCGTGGCCTTTCCCTTGTCCTCCAGTCCGGTCAATGACAACGTCAATGAATCAAATCGCCCGGCACCGGGATCCCAGAGAATTGGCCCCCCACCCTTGGGCAGACCCACGACGGAACTTCCATATCCGCACCCAACATTGAACATCGCCCAGCACAGCAGATCACCCTGGCCATGGGGCGTGAATGGCCTGTAAAAACCAGGGCTGACCTGATACTTCACGACCTGCCAGGAAGGGCCGGCAGAGGCCATGATGTTGATCTGCCCATCGCCATTGATGTCGCAGAGAGCCAATTGATGAGTCAATGGCGTCGCCACCTGATCATCCGGATGCATGTCGTGACGGGTCCAGTCCTCGCCACGATCGCCCTGCCAGCGCGATACATGGCCCTCGGAATCCTGAGTGTACAACTCGACCAAACCATCGGCATTCACATCAGCCGCGCTCGCAGCCAGGATCTTCGCATCAATAAAGTCATCGAACGCGTCATCGCTTCGATACGACCACCCCCGGTCGTTGATATAGACTTCGTGGGGCACAACGTCATTGATCACGATGATATCCGCATCCAGGTCGCGATCGAGATCAGTCACCAGCACCTGACGCGAAGATCGTCCATCCCCCGCGAGGCCTTGGTCCTGGGCGATGGCCCTGAACGTGCCATCCAGATTGTTGTTGAGCAATTCATTGGGACCATCGGCATTGACGCAGAATATGTCGAGATCGCCATCGTGGTCGGCATCGAACATCGCCCCATCGACCGTGTCGTATCCCTCGTTGGCCGTCCCGGTGTCACTGGTCACATCGCGCCACACGTTGGTCTCGATCTGACGCCAGAGTTGGTTGGAGCCCCGACGACACAGATAGACATCGGTGAGTCCATCGTTGTCGTAATCCCCCCACAACGCCGCATTGACGAAGCTGACGCTGGCCAGGATGTGATCCGTATCGAGCGCGAACGTGCCATCGCCATTGTTGATGATGACCGCGTTGTTGACTGAATCGCCATGCCGCAAGGCGTCCGCGATGAAGAGGTCGAGATTGCCATCGCCGTTCAGGTCGCACGCGGTGATCGACACGGGCCGATCGCGTGGTTCATCGTTCCAGATAAATTCATCAGCCCCATCAATCAGAGGCCGGGCGATCGTGAACAAGTCGCCCTCGGGAAAGGGAGCTCGCTCGGGACGCACCTGGTCGATCGCATACGTTTCGCCCTTGGGGCCCATCCGGGTGTACTTGAATTCGACCAGACGGGATCGGGGATTGTTTTCGAGTCGCTGGAATTGCTCCAACAAGACGCCGGCCCGATCACTTTGTCCAGCAAAATGACAAGCCCTGCCCAGGGCGTAATACGCACTTCGAAGGAAGTTGTCGAGAGCGAGCGAGGTCTCGAACCAGGTCACTGCCTTTTCATACTGACGCGACTGGAAGTGGCTTTGCCCGACGTAGTACGCCGCGTATGCGTCCGATTCATCGGTATTGGCGACGAATTCGAAGTGCCGAGCCGCCTCTTCGGAAGATTGAAGATGGAGCTTGAGCAACCCGCTGCAATAGTGGGCGCGCAGATTCGAGGAATCCCGTTCCAAGACCCACGTGAGAATCTCCAGGGCATTCTGATCATCACCCTCGGCTTGACGATTGAGCGTGGCAATGGCGAGATTGACCTGCACGTCCAGCCAATTGGGATGGGCTTGAGCAAGTTGAGTGAAAACCTCGTGGGCC
>JAPULD010000010.1 GCA_027295365.1 Planctomycetota bacterium | reverse complement strand
CGAACCCCGTCGCTTTTCGTCGCAAAAATCCCTCGGAGACCTAGGGCTTGAATTGAATCGATTGGCTGACGATCAAGGGGATGACGATGGCAAGGATGATCGCGACGGTCATGCCCACGGTGCCCAACAAGGCGATGACGGAACGCAACCGGTTCATCTTCGGATACAGGCTCAATCTCGCGATGATGGGTTCGAAAAGATACGCCAGCATCAGGGCCACCAGCAAGGGCACCGTCACGGCGCGCAGCATGTACCCCGTCCAGAAGATGCCGACGATCGCGGCGACGAGCAGCACATCGCGCACCGCCTGAATCTGCCAGATGTGCAGCCGCGCGGACTTCTCGATCGGATCATGCAAAGGGGGAGCAGGGGAGTCGGATTGCTCAGAGGGCTTTCGCGCGGCACCGGACTTCTTTTTTGCCATATGTGAAAGCTATCGGGGCGTGAGGCCGGGACAAGCTATCGTCAAGTCATCACCCGGACCGGGTGGCTCGATTCCTCGGGATTCCAGGCGATGTCAATTTGAAGACACGCACTGAAGCAATTGATCTTCGCTGAAGGCCTCGCCAAAGTCGAAGACCGAGCGGAAGTCCTCCAGCGTGTCCTTGGTCGAGCGGCTCATCAACCCGGCGTTGATCATCGCAAAGACGATGCGTCCGAAATCGTCGGTCCTGAAGATCGACCAGTGGCTGAGGACCACCGGGGCGAGCAGACCATATTGATCGATGGCGAAATCGCGAAGACCCAAGCAGAGCTGCCGACCATCGACATGACGCTCGAAATCCTCAAGATCATCGACGTTTTCATGCACTCGTTGCATGGTGTAGCTGAGGCCTTCACGAACGAAACTGTACGCCTCAAGCGGGTAGGGACCCGCCTGGGCCAGCATTTTCGTGTAATCGAATTGTTCTTGTGGCTCGTGATCAGGCATGAATGTCGCTCGTTTCGGGGAACAACTACGATCTGATAATATCGGCGGACACCGAGGATGTCATTGAAAATACCAAGGCTCAGTGAGTGATACGTTTTATACGTCGAGAAAGGTGCGGATTGTTCGTCAGACAAAAACGCAAAGGGGTTTGAGCCCATTCCTGAGCGTACCCTACGCCAATTCTTGGTGTTCGGGTAATTTTAGTGTCCGCAATCGTACGTTTTCGCACTTGTTCGATGAAAAGGGTGTCACTGGTTCGAAGATCCAGGCCATCGTGAGACAGATCAATGCCAAGGGCCTGGGTCAATCGGGCGGGGCCTGAACACAGTTGGGTGTCTCGTTTGGCTTTGGGGCGAGCCGATCGCATCGACTCAAGCCCTTCGATTGGTTCGATGGCGCGCAGGAGCACCGCCACCCCCTCATCGGCCTGGCCACACACCACGTTCATGCAGTGATGCATGCCATAGGTGAAGTACACGTACAGATGACCTGAGGGGAGGTACATCGATTCATTGCGTGGGGTCCGACGGCCTCCATAAGTGTGGGCAGCCTTGTCAGTCGCTCCCAGATAGGCCTCGACCTCGACGATGAGACCCGATCGACGTTGCCCATCGTGAGAGCGCACCAGACGCTGTCCCAATAGACGTTTGGCGACGGTCTCGGAATCGGCGTCGAATGCTACGAAGCGGGGGGCTGATACATGACTGGAATCCGATGTCATTCTTGCTTCCTATGCATCGGAGGTGGAATGCGATGTGCCCAATACCGGTTCGAGGATCCAATGGGGGGCGTTCTCAAGCTGCATGACTTGCACGAGCGGGTCCTTCGGGTCGGAAGGATCTATCTTCAATGCGAGCAGGCCGGCGATTTCGCCTGGCTCGAACGTAAAGAGCGATTCATCGACGCCAAGGCTTCGGGCCCCATTAATTGTTCCCATGGCCAGCAGATTTCGTGGATCGAGGGCATCGCGTCGAAACAGAAAGCGCATTTCATCGAGCACACTGATGCGATCGTGAGTATCGAGACAGAGTCTGCCATCCGTGCCCAGGGCGACGTTGATTCCCGATTTGAGCATCGCTTGATAACGATGGGGAGGGTGGTCTGGGGCCGGATGATTGAAGTAGTCGCTCGCGCGAGGGCAGTAAGCAATCGTGATTGGCCAATGAGCCATGATTTCGAGATGGCGATCTTCAACATAGTTCAAGTGAGCTGCCACCAAAGGAGCGGCTTGCAACTGATCGTGAACGAAATCGATGGGATGGGTCTTCTGAGCCTCAATCGAATCATCCCAGATGCCGAATGCCTGAAGCATCGCCGCGAATGGTCCCTTGGCATGCTCCACGAACTCGATTTCTGCCCTGGTTTCAGCAAGATGCGTGCAGAGGGGCAATCCACTGGCCAGGGCGGCACGAAAGACTTCCGGAGCGCAGGAATAGGGGGCATGGGGTTGCAAACCCAACTGCACGCCTCGATCATCCTGTACCAACGCATCTCTTAACGCCTTGATCGCCTCCAGTCCTCTGGCCCGAGCGGCTCCGATCCCGAAGACTTCATGAAAGCTGACCCCGCCCAGCGGGGAATCACGTAAGAGTTCAAGTGGAATGGACGATCCGCCTCCGGCAATGTCGCCAATCAAGGCTGTCCCGCCCCGGAGCGACTGCTCAATCCCCAGTTTCATCGAGGCTTCAATGGCGTTGCTGTCAATGGCTCGTTGGGACCTGACTTTGTCGATCCAGCCTACGAAGTCGCCCTCATATGGTTCATGGTCAAGATGACTCAGATCCAGGTGCGCATGAGCGTTGACCAGTGCCGGCAACAGCACATGATCGGGCAGATCGATTCGTTCGGCATCGTCGATGTTTCCAATCTGCGAGGGTGTTGAGCAAGCCAGGATCGTGCGCCCCTCAAGCAGCAAAACTCCCGGTGCGTGATACACCCCGGCGGCATCGGCCACGCAGGCAGCGGTGATGAGTTGACGGCGGCAGGACATCCACGCACTTTCCACAGTAACTGACAGGAATCGACAAGGCTCATCATACGCTGAGGCGGATTTTTGCGTTGGTCGAAAGGTTGGCGTGTTTTTGATCGACTCGTCGAAGTGCCCATGAGGGCCAGGGGTACACTGGTCGCGATTGTCAAGGATGCCATTCACGTCGAGTTAGAAGAGGAACACACCATGCGATCTGCAATGTTATTGACTTCCGCCGTGGCGCTGTCCGCTCTGCCCTTCCTGGGGAGTGGCTGCGTTCAGCAGGACCGTTACGACAGTCTTCTGACGGCGAATCGCTCGCTGAAGGAGCAGCTCGTCAATGCCGAGGACAGTTTGGCGACTCAGGAGGCCAACGTGGCCCAGATTCGCAGTGAACTCGTTACGGCCCGGAGCCAGAACAACTCCATGCAGACGCAGATCGGCGGTCTTCGAGGAGACCTCGACGATCAATACGAACAGCAGAAGCAGTTGATGCAACGCGTCAGTAGCCTCCAACTCGGACCGCTTCCTTTCGATGTCGAGCAGGCACTGGACAATCTGGCCAAGCAGCACCCCGATGTGTTGTCCTTCGATGCCGGTCTGGGAATGTTGCAGTTCTCCAGCGATTTCACCTTCGGACTGGGCTCCGTCGCCCTGAAGACTGAAGCCAAGGAGACCTTGGCCCTCGTGGCGAGCATCCTCAACAGTGATGTCGCCAGCAACTTTGAAGTCCAGGTCGTCGGTCACACCGACAACGTTCCGATCCGCAACGTCGGCACCCGGGCGAATCATCCCACCAACCTGCATCTTTCTGTGCATCGGGCCATTTCGGTCCGGGATGCCCTCATGGCTGAAGGCATCGTGCCGGCTCGGATCCAGGTCGCTGGATATGGCGAACATCGACCCATCACGGCGAATCGCGTGGGCGGTTCGGCTCAGAATCGTCGAGTGGAGCTCTACATTGTCCCGCTCAAGACCGCCGTCGCGGGCATCGCCCCGGTCAGGTCGGCGGCCCAGGAACAACAGGTCACGGCCCCGCTGGAACCCATGAAGTGATCTGCGTGTGATCCAATTCTAGTGATCAATTCGAAAGGCCCTTTCCCTTGGAGCGGGCCTTCCGTTTTTTCGGACCACGACACATTGAGCGCAAAAGAAGACCGGCGCAGCCGCCTGCGCCGGCGAACGGTGAAACGGGAACACCGTTGATCCATCCTCACGGATGGACCGATGACCTCACGTTCTTCATCGAATCATTTCTCTTCTTGATGCACTGGTTGGGGCCTCTGGGTTGGGGTCTGGCGACGATTGTCTGGACTGTGCCGAAGGGGCAAGTTGTGTTCGTCCGGATATGCACATCGAGTCCGGCATACCTGGACCAAAGCACCGATTCCCGCTGTGGACTTCCGATATCTGAAGCCCGCTCGTGCCTGAACCCGATATGCTTCCATCATGCAGTTCCTCAGAGCGGCCATCTCGCAACTCGGACTGACCATCTATCTGATGATCGCGGATTTTGGTCGCTTTACGATCTTTTGTCTGGCCACGGCCCGATGGATATTCCTTCACCCCGGCAAATGGCTTCGTTGGGGCCGCCTGCGTCAGCAACTCTTTTCGGTCGGCGTGGCCTCCATCCCCGTCGTGGCGATCACGGGGGCGTTTATCGGCATGATCCTGGCGCTGGAGGGGTATCAGCAGTTTCGCGAATTTGGCCAGGAGGGGCGTCTCGGGGGCGTGATCAATATCTCAGTCGTCAAGCAGATCGGACCGGTCCTGGCCGCGGTCATGGTCGCGGGGCGCGTGGGCGGTGCATTGGCGGCTGAATTGGGCACGATGAAGGTCACCGAACAGCTTGATGCCCTGAGGGCCATGGCAGCGGATCCCATCCCCATCCTCGTGGTGCCGCGATTCCTGGCTTGTGTCATTATGACGCCCTTGTTGACGATTTACTCAGACCTGCTCGGAGTCTGGGGCGGGTGGTTCGTGACGGTCAAAATGTATGACGTCTCCCCCTATGACTACTGGGAATTCACATCATTCTGGGTGAACTGGTGGGAGCCCACCTCGGGACTCATCAAGAGCGTCTTTTTCGGAGGCTGCATCGGGCTCATCGCCTGTTACAAGGGCTTCAATTGTTCCGAGGGAGCGTCGGGGGTGGGGCGGGCCGCGACCGAGGCGTTCGTCATGAGCTTCCTGGCCATCATCGCGATCAATCTCGTTCTGGCCGGTTTCCTCAATACCATCAATCATCTTTTCATCGAGACCCAGATCATCAGCATTGCTGGATGATCGGCATATTCATCGATTTCAAAGACGTCAGGGATCTCTGATGCGCGTATCCTCATGGAATGACGCTGGGTATGAACGTGTCCTGAGGCGTCGTTCGGGTTCGAGCCATGACACGCCCAATTGGCGATGCACCCGGGATGAGGAGATGGCATGCAAGCCGGAATCCTGACATTGGTGATTGCAGCCCTGATGGTGCCCCCTTCGGGCCGGCCTCCGATAGGTCCATTGCAACGCGAGCAACCCAAGAAATACGAATTGCGATTCGAAGTTCTGCTCGAAACCCCCATTCCGCGTTTCGGTACGGAACCGTTGGTGTATCAACTTCAGAATGCGCCGATCGTGATGCCCATGATTTTTCATGGCGCATACAGCCGCATCAATCAGGACACGATCCATGGTCGGCTGTGGCTGCTGCAAGGCGAGGACCGACATGCAAACGCGGGGAGCCAACTCAAGTCCGGATTTGCGCATCACACTCATATGTATACGATGTTCGTACGCGATTTTCGGGGATCCTCGCTACGCTGGCGCGTGACCTACTCGTTGCAATCATGGGCGAGCCGCATTGATGAGCGATGGGCGAGCAACCTGAAATGGCCTCAGGAGTGGCCCGAAGAGGTGCAGGATGGCCTCAAGCCCTCGCAGTTCATCGAGTCGGATGATCCCATCTTCGCAAACTCCATCCAGCGTTTGACGAACGGGAACCTTCGCCTCGCGGCGCCATACCTGGCGGCGAAGGAAGTCGTGCGCTACACCATCAGTCGATTCCAGGTGTCAGGCAACGGAACGGACATGGGGTTGATCAACAACATTCGGGGATTGAACGTCAAAGGGGCTCTTGCCTCGTGGCAAAACGGTCTGGGAACCGAGCACGATCTTGTCTGCGCCTGCGTCGCCATGCTTCGGGCGGCGGGAATCCCCGCCCGCCCGGTCATTGGCATCGAGGAACAGAAGAAGAGCGATGGCAAGAAACGCGAAACGTTCGTGAGTTGGGTCGAGTTCTATCTCGATGGAGCCGGATGGGTCCCATTCGATCCCAACGTACTTCGCAAACAGGCCATCGGGAATCGAAACCTCAACGATTCATGGAAAGATTTCGGGACCATGGACGATCTCAACGAACGAATCCCCCTCTCGTATTTCTTTATTCCGCCGGCCAGTGTCGAAGCCCCTTGGAAGCCGGCGGTCTGGGGATGGGATCCTCGTCCCGGTGGTGATCCGTCAACGTATCCGACCGTCAACCTGATGATGATCTCAAAGGGCAGGGGCCAGGATGATCCTCAGTGACCCCGATTCTCTTCCGACGCTGTCGTCGCTTGATTTGAGAATGAGTCCGGGTTGCGGGTCGTATATCAGAGGACATACAACAACGCAAAAGCGATCAAGAGGATGATGGAGATGATCACGATCATCTTTTTGTTGATGCGATCGGCATCAGGGGGATTGGAAAGCGTGTGTCCCCCCAGGTGAGCCTTGCAATCCGGGCAGAACTCCGCCATATCCCAGATTTCCTGGCCGCACTCGGAGCAATAGGCGGTATCGCCGCTGAATCGATTGAGGTCTTCGAGACTGGGGCCTTCGTCGTGCATGGGATCATCAAAGCCCCTGATCAATATGAAATCAACCGGACGGGACACTTCGTCTTCATGCATCGCTGCGATTCTGGATTCGATACCATGGGCGAGTCTCACGCTGGCCAGGAATCAGACCTATGAAAAAACTTCACGCGAACATCGGCACTCTCGTCCTCTTGTGTAGCCCATCGATTGCGCAGGGGCAGGATGCCCTTGAAGTCACTCGAGCCTATCGCGAAGCCAACGGCGCACGGATTCTCGAAGATTTCAAGACCTTGCTCGCGATCCCCAACGACTCGCACGATGTCGGGTCCTTGTGGCGCAACGTCATGCATCTCGCCATGGACTTCGAGTTGCTCGACGTGGACATGGACATCAAGACCATCCCGCGGAAGGACAACGTGCCTCCTCTGCTGTACGGCAAGATCGACGTTCCGGGCGCCACCCGGACCATCGGCATCTACGTGCATTACGATGGCCAGCCCGCCGACCCCGAGCAATGGACCAATCCGCCTTACGAGCCGACGCTGTACAGTCGCGCGATGGAGGATGGGGGCGAACTGATCGAGTTTCCCGATCCGGAAGGCAACGCTCCGATCGATCCCGAGTGGCG
>JAPULD010000001.1 GCA_027295365.1 Planctomycetota bacterium | reverse complement strand
CCCCCAGCGGGTCTGCCCTGATTCATCGATCCATTCTTCGAGCCCTTTGGGTAACAGGGTGGCAAAGTCATCACTGATACCACGTACGATCCCCCAGCGTGACCAGCCAAATTTAGTTGCCGCATAGGCGAATGCCACCGATTCGAGATCGATCAGCATGCCGCCAGTTTCCTGATTCATGATTTTACGAGCAATCCGACCCGTCAGCGGTGCATGCGTGGAGGTGGCGATGATTTCTCCGGGAAAATCAGCCTTTTCAAGCACGAGAGTCGGGGTCCATGTATCTTCGCCATTCTCATCGATGATGCGGGTGACGACATGGGCACTTCCGGCGGCAAACTCAGGAGACAAGGCCCCAGCCAGGCCGGCCAGCACGATTTCCCGGTCTCCAACTTCGTTGACCTGAGCCCAGTCCATGATGCTTTCTGACCCAGGCCCGATGCAGATCAGCTCGCATGACTTGTCCAGGCCTGCAGCCTCGAGTTGCTGACATTCGAATTCCAGGGGACATAAAATGATCGGCTTCAAGCTGGCTTGACTGGCATGCATGGAGCCAAAGCGTAGCGTGTCATTCGTCTCTGGGGGATTTTCTGGATGCCCAAGGCGAAATCAAGAATCTCATCTCAATGTGAAGGCAGATCGCTCTGGGGATCGACCATCATGAGCGCAGTTGGCGAGTCGAATCGAATCTCCGAGAGGTTTACCTCGGGATACCAATTCGAAACCCGTTCGGAAGTAATGAGGACCGACAATACCTCGTGATTTGAGATGTTATAGATCGAGTAGCGGGGGCCATGCTCAGTCGCATATGCCTCAATGACGTAGCGCTTTCCCTCAAGACTACCCAACGAAGCCAGACCTTCATGAGGATCGGTTGAATAAGCGTTCTCATGATGATCGGAAGTACTCGATTTGTGCTCCGCCACAGAGGAGGATGGAGAAATGATGCTGGCCATGACGATCAGGGCGAACGAGAGGGCCAGGCCAGCCACGAGTTTCTCGATCAAGGGGGCAGAATGGGTACTCATGCCCGATACATCGGCCCACCGATGAAGGGGGGTGAGGCAAATACCCCTCCAAGAGCTTGTCTGTAGTCAGAAAAGGCCTACCATGCAGCCAATTAGCACTTTCGCCTCGGTTCCCCGGACCTTCGGAAGCCCAGGGATTGAGGCAATAATCCCTGACCCCATCGTCTAGTCAGGTCTAGGACACCAGGTTTTCATCCTGGTAACAGGGGTTCGAATCCCCTTGGGGTCGCTTTCCATTGAGATCGATATGCGAGCATATCGGGCTCAGGTTTGCGAGGTTGTTCGTCGTTCAGCTTGGCTGAACGGGGCATCCTCATGCATTTTGCCGTCTCAGATCACGCCCGAGGGTCCGTCCGGTTCGTTATCTCTTTTCTCGGGTCAGGAATCTGTCTGATGTTCAATATCTATGTCGGTAATCTCTCGTTCGATGCCTCGGAAAGCGACGTTCGCGCCCTCTTCGAAGCCCACGGCACCGTGGACAAGGTCAATCTCGTCACCGATCGCGAAACTGGCCGCCCCCGCGGTTTCGGTTTCGTGGAAATGGCCAGTGACGAAGAAGGCCGCGCGGCCATCAATGCCCTGGACGGCCAGGATAGCCAGGGCCGCAACCTCAAGGTCAATGAAGCCAAGCCCCGCGAAAACCGTTCCGGCGGCGGCGGTGGTGGTGGCGGTGGCGGTGGTCGCGACCGCTGGTAGTCACGGCCTGCGACGCCTGCCACGTCGCCCATACACTTGCACGGACTCAACCGCGCCCCCGGCCGAAAAACCGGGGGCGATTTCTTTGTGGCACACCTCGGACTCACTGACTACGAAGAAGAAGATCACGCAGCACATGGACGACAATGCCGACGAAAAAGCCCCGCGCCGGCGCGGGGCATGTGACGAGTGTGGATGCTTTCTCGCCCCGGCGATTCAGACCTTCCTGCCAAGTCGGAACCGGCCACGCTCAGCCTTCACGAACCTCGCCTGTTTTTCCTTGGATTTGATCTCGTGGAGGATCGCGCTGGAGAGCGATGAACTGGGTCTTCACATCCATGCGTCACTGTCACTTACGCACCACCGTCGCCGTGATCCTCGGGGTTCCATACCGTCCGTATACGCACGCCAGTTCGATGAACCAGCTGCGTCAGCGTCTCGCACCTCCGGCAAGTGGCGCTACGTCGAGCGAGGCTGTCGGAGCACGTGACACGCCCGTCGTTCGGAGACCTCGAAGCCGTTGATGATGTGCTCGACCGCCTCGGGCACAGAAGTCTGGATTGGCGGCCTCTCGAAGAATCACCTTGCCGTCACCATTTTCGAACTCAGCGTCACTTCCAGGCGACATCCCGGGAACAGAGATCAGAACCGAAACGTGGCCGCGATGCACGGGCCGTGCCTTTTCAAATCAAGCCCGAACTCATTCGAGCTGCTTCCATTGGTCGCAAGGTGCAGTCGCCAGGTCGGCCGTACCTCCTCGACAAAAGATGGGCGGCGTGCCGGATCATCCGCCACTCAAGCCTCAGATGCACTTCAAAATGCCCAGGAAAAACCGAGGTAGGGGCCGTGTATGTTGCCGTCGAAGCCGAACTCCTCGGTGCCGCTGCCGTTGGAGTAGTCCATGTCACTGTACCCGTAGCCGACCTTCATGCTGAAGGTGGGGGAGAAGTTGATGTCCATGCCGGTAACAATGTTGTACGTCAAATCCGAGCCGGACCCGATGCCGAAGCCGCTGGCGTCGGCACGGATGGCAAAGGCGATTTTCTCGCTGATGGAGATCGCCACCCGACCCCCCACCATGATCTCCATCCAGTCCTTGCTCGTCCCGAGTCTCGGGCCAGTGCTCAGGTTGATCCGTTGTTTCAGATATTGGTAACGCACGCCGCCGAAGAGATCGACCACGACGTGGGGCCAGGGCGAGTCGCCATTTTTCATCGGCCGATCGATCGCCCGCCATCCCAAAGCCAGGTCGACGATGGCCTGTTCGATCTTGATGTTCACATCCAGATCACGACGCCCGTCGAAGAGCTCGAAGGTGGGATCGAATTCCACTCTGGCGTAGTAACCGTCGAAGATGATTCCCCATCTGCCCTTCCACGCCTCGGCGCGGAATGAGAAAGCTAAGAGCTCTTCGGCGTTGTCCAGAACGTCGCTGAAATCGATCTTGATGTCGGCGGTGCCGCCGCTCACGGTCGAAGCGACATCGATGCGGGCCGGAATCCACACGTAAGGCTGAAGGACGACGTGCCATTTGTCGTCATCGTCCTGGCCGAGGTTGGCCGGATCCTGTCTGAGGACGCCCATGGAGAACGGATCTGAGATGCCCTGGAATTCGACTTTGGGTTTCGGCGACTCGAAAAGAGAATTCGCCGGATCAAAGTCAAGGCGAACATCGAGCCCGTCAAGCATGCGTGCC